>NZ_JBHWGV010000034.1:36767-43717 GCF_042732955.1 Kitasatospora sp. NPDC059747
GGGGGGCCCCGGGCGGCCCATTACCCGGCCCCCCCCCACGGTGTGTCAACCCCCCCCCGCCCCCCGCGGGGCACACCCCCCCCCCCCCGGGGTGGCCCCCCCCGGCCACCCGTCGGCGGACACCCGCCCCGCGCTGCTACCCTCGCGGACCGGCCCCTTCCGCTCCGGGTCGACCGGCGGCCCCGGCGGTTTCGATCAACCCCCGACGGGCCCGCGCGCTATACGTTTGTCCTCGTCGCCCGCGCCGCCCCGAGGAGAACCGTCATGGCCGACCAGACCCGCGCCCACCTGCTCACGGCCATCGAGCTCGCGGCCTCCGCCCGGGCCCACGGCAACCACCCGTTCGGCGCCCTGCTGACCGACGGCGCCGGCGGCGTCCTGCTCACCGCCGAGAACACCGTGCTCACGGACCACGACGTCACCGCCCACGCCGAGACCAACCTCGTCCGCCAGGCCTCCCGCCACCTCGCCCCGACCCAGCTCACCGGCGCCACCCTGTACTCCAGCACCGAACCGTGCGCCATGTGCGCCGGAGCGATCTACTGGAGCGGCATCCGCCGGGTCGTCTACGCCCTCGCCGCCCCCGAGCTGAACGCCATCGCCGGCGTGGACCCGGACGAGCCCGTCCTCGCCCTCCCCTGCCGCGACGTCTTCGCCGCCGGCGGCAACACCGTCACCGTCTCGGGCCCCCACCTCTACGACGAGGCCGCCGCCGTCCACACGGGCTACTGGGGATAGCCGCCCGGTGCGGATCCGCGGCCGACAAACGACGTGACCTCACGACCGGGTCGGTGTTACGGTGGAGCGGTTCGTGTTCGACCGGATCGAGGAAGTGGGGAGGTGGGGTTGATGACCGCGCTCAAGGCCGTCGCCGTGCGCAGCGCCCGGGTCACCCTCACGTCCCGGGCGTCGGCCTGACCCCGCCCTCGAATCCCCCTTCCCCGCCGGGAGCGTGAGCTCGCGGGGCCGGGGACGCATCGCCGTCCCCGGACGAACACACCACACCGGAACGGATCTTCGTTCATCATGACCATCTCCACCACCTCCACCCCGCGCTGGACCACCCGCACCGAGACCGCCGACGACGTCCCGGCCGTCCGGGAGATCGTCCTCGCCGCGTTCGGGTCGCCGTCGGAGGCCGACCTCGTCGACGCCCTGCGGACGGACGGGGCCTGGATCGACGAGCTGTCCGTGCTGGCCGTCACCCCCGACGGCCGCCGGGTCGGCCACGCGCTGCTCACGCGCTGCCACATCGGCGACACCCCCGCCCTGTGCCTGGCCCCCTGCGCCGTCCTCCCGGAGTACCAGCGCACCGGCGCCGGCTCCGCCGCGATCCGGGCCGCGCTCGACGAGGCACGCCGCCTGGGCGAGCGCTTCGTCGTCGTCCTCGGACACCCGGACTACTACCCGCGCTTCGGCTTCGGCCGGGCCTCCGCCCACGGGATCGGGCTGAGCATCGAGGTGCCGGACGAGGCGCTGATGGCGCTGGGCCTGGACCCGGAGCACCACCCGCTGCCGTCCGGCACGGTCCGGTACGCGGCTCCGTTCGGAATCTGACGGTCCAAGCCCTCCGGCACAACCCTCCGGCACAGCCCTCCGCGGCCGGGACAGACGCCCTGTTCCGGCCGCGGAGGCGTCCGCATACGGACATACCGACTGCTGTTCCATCCGAGTTCAACCGCGCGCTCCTGACGCCGCCCCGCGCACCCCCTACCTTCCGTGGGGGACTGCGAGAAGGGGCCATGAACGACAGACAACATGCCGTACGGGCACGCGGATTGACGAAGCACTTCGGTGACGTCGTGGCGCTCGACGGGGTCGGGCTCGACCTGGCGGCCGGGCGGATCCACGGGCTGGCCGGGCCGAACGGGGCCGGGAAGACGACGCTGCTCGGGCTGCTGCTGGGCCTGGCCGTCGCCGACGGGGGCGAGTTGGAGGTGCTGGGCAGACCCGTCGGACGGGCCCTCGCCGCACCGCCCGGCGTCGCCGGGTTCGTCGACGGCCCCGGCCTCTACCCGTCCCTCACCGCCCGCCGGAACCTGGCCGCCCTCGCGGCCCTGACCGGCCAGGACGCCCGCACCGGCCGCATCGACGGGGCCCTGGCCGAGGTCGGGCTGAGCGACGTCGCGGACGACCGCGTGCGCGGGTTCTCCCTCGGCATGCGCCAGCGCCTCGGACTGGCCGCCGCGCTGCTCACGGACCCGCGCCTGCTGGTGCTCGACGAGCCGTCCAACGGCCTCGACCCGGCGGGCAAGCAGCACGTGCACCGGGCGCTGCGCCGCCTCGCGGACGACGGCGTGACCGTCGTGCTCTCCAGCCACCGCATGGACGACCTGGAGGCGCTCTGCGACGAGGTCACGATCCTCGCGACGGGCCGAATCCGCTTCTCCGGCCCGCTGGAGAAGCTCGCGGCCGACAGCCCCGAGCTCGACTACCGCCTGCTCACGTCCGATCCGTCGGCCGCCCGGGCCGTGGCCGCCGAGACCCCGGGCATCAGGGCCGTCACCGGGACCGGGCCCCGGCGCGCGGCCGGGACGCTCGTCGTGCGCGCTTCGGCGCCGGCCGTCGAGCAGTTCGTGGGTGCCCTGGTGCACGCGGGCATCGGGGTGCGGGAAGTCGCTCCCGTGGTCCCGCCGCTGGAGGCCGCGTTCCTCGCCCTGACCGACCAGCAGGAGGGCGCCCGATGAGCACCGCACTCGCATCCCCGAAGGCGGCCCCCGGAACGCGGCCGGTACCGGTCGCCCGGGTGTACCGCTTCGAGGTCGTCAAGCTCGTCTCCCAGTGGCGGATCCGCCTGCTGGTGCTGGCCTGCTGGACGCTGCCCGGCCTGTTCGTCGCCGCCGTGGCCCAGCAGGGCACGCTGCCGTCCGACACGCTGTTCGGCCGCTGGATGCACGCCACCGGCTGGGCCGGGCCCCTGGTGGTGCTGGGCTTCGCCGGCTCCTGGGCCCTGCCCCTCCTCACCTCCGTGGTCGCGGGCGACGTATTCGCCGCCGAGGACCGCCTCGGCACCTGGCGCCACCTGCTGGTCGCGATCCGCTCCCCGCGGCGGATCTTCGCGGCCAAGGCGCTGGCGAGCGGCACCGTGATCGTGCTGCTGGTGGCCGGGCTGACGGCGTCCGGGACGGCCGGCGGGCTGGCGGCGGTCGGGAACCGGCCGCTGGTCGGCGTCGACGGGCACCAGCTGCCGCCGTCCGACGCGGCCGGTGGCGTCCTGCTCGCGTGGACCTGCGCACTGGCACCGACCCTGGCACTGGCCGCGATCGGGCTGCTCGGCTCCGTCCTCCTCGGCCGCTCGCCGATGGGCCTGCTCGTCCCCGCGCTGACCGCGGTCGCGATGCAGCTCGCGCAGATGCTGCCGCTGCCGGTGGCGCTGCGCCTCGCGCTGCCCGGCTACGCCTTCGTCTCGTGGAACGGGCTGTTCGCCGACCCGGCGCAGCTCGACGAGCTGCTGATCTCGGTCGCGGTCAGCCTGGTGTGGGCCGTCGTGGCGACCGCCGCGGCCTACCGGCTGTTCGTGCGGCGCGACTTCACCAACGGCAGCGAGGACGGCGCGGAGCGCCGCGCGCTCACCTCCGGCGTCCTGCCGCTGGCCGGGCTGCTCGCGCTGACGTTCGGCGCGGTGGCCGTGGCCGCGCCGTCGACGGGCTCGGGGATCACCCAGGCGAAGGTGCAGCAGTCGGTGTCGACCGTGTTCGCGCACCTGTACCGGCTGCAGACCGAACAGCTGCACCGCCCCGCCGTCACCGAGGAGCAGCTGCGGGTCACGGCGGCCTGCGACCGCGGGGACGGCCACGTCGACCCGGAGGGCCCCGGCAACGACTGGCGCTGCGTCGTCACCTGGCACCTGCCGGGCGTGGCCGCGCCGGGCACGGCGGTCTACCAGCTCGACGTCGCCTCGGACGGCCGGCTGATGGCCGACGGCGACGGGCCGAAGGAGGTCAACGGCTACTTCCTGGTGCAGACCCCGGACGGGGACGCGCCGAACCCGCTGTGGCAGTTCGACGGGCAGCTCCCGCTGCTCTCCTCCTCACCCCACTGAACGCACCGCACACGCACCTCGCCCCCCAACCAGCCCCACTCACCGAAGGAATGACGCCATGCAGGTAACGCGTCGTCGTCGCGTCCCGAGAGAACACCCCGCCCTTCTCGGCCGGCGCATGGGCCGCCGTGCCACGCTCGCCACGGCGTGCATCACGGCGGTGGCCGTGGCCACGGGCACGGCTTTCGCGACCACCCACCAGTTCGGCACCGACCAGGTCGGCCAGGTCACGGTCAACGGCCAGGTGATCTCCAGCGACCAGTACATCGCCCCCTACGGCACCCGGTCGGTCGTCAACGACGGCAAGATCATGGGCTCCCGGGTCAGCCCGGACGGCGCCCACCTGGCCGCGGCGCTCGCCGACGGCGGCGCGTCGCTGGTCATCGTCGACCTCAAGACCGGGCAGGTGCAGCAGCGCGTCGGCACCGCGAAGGCGGACGACCTGCACCTGAGCGACGGCTCGGTCGGCCAGGAGGCCCCGGCCTACTCGCCGGACGGCAAGCAGCTGTGGCTGGGCCAGCTCGACGGCTACACCCGCTTCACCGTGAACGCCGACGGCACCCTGGCCAACCCGGTGAAGGTCGCGATCCCGGCCGACGGCGCCAAGCACGCGCTCGCCTCCGGCGCGGTGTTCTCCGCCGACGGCTCGACGGTCTACGCGGCCGTCAACGGCCAGAACCGGGTGGTCGCGATCGACGCGGCGAGCGGCACCGTCAAGCAGAGCTGGACGGTGGGCAACGCGCCGCGCGGCATCGCCCAGGTCGGCCACAAGCTGTACGTCGGCAACGAGGGCGGCCGCCCGGCCACCGAGGACGACGACACGCTCAACTCCTACGGCACGCAGGTGCCGGCCGACCAGGACACCGGCGCCACGACCTCCGGCACCGTCAGCGTGATCGACCTCGGGGACGCCTCCGCCGCCGTCGGCTCCATCGACGTCGGCCTGCACCCGACGGCGCTGTACGCCAAGAACGGCGTGCTGTTCGTCGCCGACACCGGCTCGGACACGGTGTCGGTCGTCGACACCGCGCACGACCGGGTCGTGCAGACCGTCTCCACCAAGCCGTGGCCGGAGGCCTCGGTCGGCTACGAGCCCACCGCGGTGACGCTCACCGACGACGGCCGACTGCTGGTCACCCTGGGCCGCGCCGACGCGGTGGCCGTCTACCGGTTCACCGGTGCGCAGGAGCCGGTGAGCTACGTCGGCCTGCTGCCCACCGACTACTTCCCGGCCGAGATCACCACGGTCGGCTCGAAGGTCGTCGTCTCCAACACCCGCGGCATCGACGCCCGCCGCCCCAACGCCACCGGCGCGCACAACACCCACGACACGACGTCGAGCATCACGCAGTTCACGCTGCCGGGCGACCGCGAGATCCGGGACCAGACCGCCAAGGTCTTCCGACAGAACGGCTGGACCGACGGCGCGGTCCGGACGGCCGACCACAAGAAGGCCAAGCCGGTACCGGTGCCCGCGCGGATCGGCGACCCGTCGCCGATCAAGCACGTCTTCATGATCGTCAAGGAGAACCGCACCTACGACCAGCTCTTCGGCGACATCGCCAAGGGCAACGGCGACCCGAAGCTCGCACAGTTCGGCGCCAACGTCACCCCGAACCAGCACGCCTTGGCCCAGCAGTTCGGGCTCTACGACAACACCTACGACATCGGCACCAACTCCGCCGAGGGCCACAACTGGCTGATGCAGGCGGACAACCCGGAGTACACCGAGTCCTCGGCCGGCGAGTACCAGCGCAGCTACGACACCGAGGACGACGCCCTCGGCCACCAGCGCTCGGGCTTCCTGTGGACCGGCGCGCAGGCCGCCGGGACGGACGTGCGCGACTTCGGCGAGTTCCACCAGTTCCTGACCAAGCCCGACGGCGCGAGCTGGCAGAACCTGTACTGCGACGCGAAGACGATGGACGCGACCGGGCAGGACACCGCCTACCCGCTCAACTCCTCGTCGCCGATCCCCTCGCTCAACGACGTGTCGGTGCCCGGCTTCCCGAAGTTCGACCTCGACGTGCCGGACCAGTACCGGTACCAGATCTGGAAGCAGGACTTCGAGCAGAACGGCCCGGCCGGCCTCAACATGCTGTGGCTGTCCAGCGACCACACCGGCGGCCCGGCGGGTCCGGCCGCGCAGGTCGCCGACAACGACCTCGCGGTGGGGAAGATCGTCGACGAGATCTCGCACAGCGAGTACTGGAAGGACTCCGCGATCTTCGTGGTCGAGGACGACTCCCAGGCCGGCCTCGACCACGTCGACGGCCACCGCGCCCCGATCCAGGTCATCAGCCCCTGGGCGCAGCACGGCACCGTCGACAGCCGCTACTACTCGCAGATCACCATGGTCCGCACCATCGAGCAGATCCTCGGGATCCACCCGATGAACCAGAAGGACAGTGCGGCCAGCCCGATGACCACGGCCTTCACCGACAAGCCGGACTTCACGCCGTTCACCGCGGTGCCCAACCGGACGTCGCTGACCGACGGCCTGAAGACGCCCCCGTCCTGCGGCGTCGACGTGCCCGGCGCGGTCCAGGACCGCGCGGCCGCCCCGGCCCCGACCACGGTCGCGCCGCCGGCGGCGGAGCAGGGCGTCGCGGCGCAGTGGGACTCCTGGAAGTCCAAGCAGCGCCTCACCGGCCCGAACGCCGCACCGGACCGCGCGAACCCGGCGCAGATGAACCACCTGACCTGGTACCAGACGCACAACTGGACGGCCCCGTACCCGGGCGAGTCCGAGATCCACGCCCCGAACGACGTCCCCGGCGCCTACATCCCGTCCGCCGAGAACGACGGCTGATCCCCTCGCGGACGCGAACGGGCCCCGGGGGCCGCCCGCCGGCCCCGCCGGGGAGCCGCCCCCCCCCCCCCCGGCGGGGGGGGGGGGGGGGGGGGG
>NZ_JBHWGV010000034.1:43727-80280 GCF_042732955.1 Kitasatospora sp. NPDC059747
GACCCCGCCACAGCCCGCGCACCACCCCCCGCGCCCCCACCGCGCCCCGCGGGCCCCCCGGCCCGCTTCCCGCCTCGCCGGCACACGCCCTCGGTCATCTGACCGCCACGCCCGGGCGCTTGCGAAGACATC
Source organism: Kitasatospora sp. NPDC059747 (assembly GCF_042732955.1). Classification (NCBI taxonomy): domain Bacteria; kingdom Bacillati; phylum Actinomycetota; class Actinomycetes; order Kitasatosporales; family Streptomycetaceae; genus Kitasatospora; species Kitasatospora sp. NPDC059747. The sequence goes on from NZ_JBHWGV010000034.1 coordinate 43,860, forward strand.
CGGACTGCCCTGACCCCCGGCCCCGCCCCGGCAACCCGTCGGTCAGACGGTGATCGTCTTGTACTCCGTGTAGGTGCCGAGCCCGACGGCCCCGTACTCGCGGCCGATGCCACTGGCCTTGAACCCGCCGAACGGGCCGTCGAAGCCGACGGACGCGCCGTTGACGGTGACCGTCCCGGTGCGGATGCGGCGGGCCACGGCGAGCGCGTGCTCCTCGCTGGCGGACCAGACACCGCCGGACAGGCCGTACTCGGAGTCGTTGGCGATGCGGACGGCGTCGTCCTCGTCGTCGTAGGGGATGACGACCAGCACCGGCCCGAAGATCTCCTCCTGCGCGATGCGCATGGAGTTGTCGACGTCCGCGAAGAGCGTCGGGGTGACGTAGTTCCCGCGCTCCAGCCCCTCGGGGACCTGTGGGCCGCCGGTGACGAGCCGGGCGCCCTCCTCGACGCCGAGGGCGATGTAGCGCCGGACCTGCTCCTGCTGGTCGCGCCGGATCATCGGCCCGATGAACGTGTCCGGGTCACCCGGGTCGCCCACCTTCAGGGACTCGATCACGTCCTTGAGCCCCGCCACGACCTCGTCGTAGCGCTCTCGCGGGGCGAGGATCCGGGTCTGCGCGATGCAGGACTCGCCGTTGTTGAGCAGGGAGGAGAACTTCAGCCCGTGAACCGCCGTCGCGATGTCCGCGTCGGGCAGGATCACCGCCGCCGACTTGCCGCCCAGTTCGAGGCTCACCCGCTTCAGCTGCTCGCCCGCGATCGCGGCGATGCGCCGGCCGGCCCGGGTCGAGCCGGTGAAGGCGATCTTGTCGACCCCGGGGTGGGAGACCAGGTGCTCGCTCGTCTCGCGGTCGGCGGGCAGGACGCTCACCACACCCCCGAGCAGGCCCGCCCGGTCGAGCAGCTCGGCGAGGAACCCCATGCTGAGCGAGTTCTCCGGACAGACCTTCAGGACCACCGAATTGCCCGCCAACAGGGCCGGGATGAGCTTCGACGTCGCCGATGAGAACGGCGAGTTCCACGGAATGACCGCGGCCACGACCCCGACCGCCTCGCGCCGCACGACGCTGCGCACCGGCGAGGCCGGGTCGGACGGGACCAGCGTCTCCTCCCAGCCGAACTCCTCCGCCGCCTTCAGGTAGGCGTTGGCCTGCCGGGTCAGCCCCGGCTGTCCGGCCCGGGTGAACCAGCCCGCCGAACCGTTCTCGGCCGCGATCAGCTCGGCGATCCGGTCGGCGTTCTCCTCCCGCAGCCCGTTGAAGCGCCGCAGCACCGCCACGCGCGCCGCCGGCGGCGTCTCCCGCCAGACGCCCCCGTCGAACGAGGCCCGGGCCGCGGCCACCGCCCGGTCCACGTCCGCCGGCCCGGCCTGCGCGGCCCGGCCGAGCAGCCTCCCGTCGTGCGGGGAGCGGATGTCCAGCAGCCCGGCCCGGCTCGGCTCGGTCCAGGCACCCGCGATGTAGAGCCGGTCGTACGTCAGCATGTTCCGCTTCCTCGTCCCTTGAGCGCGTCGTGGTCTCCGGACGAGTCTGATACGTCATCAAATAACCTGTCAAGACAGTTACTCCTCAAGCAGCAAGCGGCACCAAGGTGCGCCGAAATCCAGCCACACAGCACCCAAATGTGCAGTATTCAAGCCAGATCAGCGGACAGGCTCCTTGACAGCCATCCCGGCCGGCGCGAATAGTCATCACCAGTCAGACCGGTTACCGCGAGGGCGGTCCGCCGGACCGAAGAGCAAGAGAAGAGCAAGAGGAGACACGGCCATGGCAGTCAGCTACACCGGTGTGGTCACCGTGACCGGCGAGGGCCGCAACGGCGGGCAGGTCGTCGCCGACGACGGCAGCCTCACCACGGCGCTCGCCATCCCGAAGGAGTTCGGCGGCGCCGGCGGCGCGACCAACCCGGAGCAGCTGTTCGCGGCCGGCTGGGGCGCGTGCTTCCTGGGCGCCGTCCGCCGCGCGGCCGGCGAGCGCAGGGTCCGGCTGACGAGCACCGCCATCAGGGTCGAGGCGACCCTCACCCACGGCGACGACGGCGAGTTCGGCCTCGGCGCGGTCCTCGACCTCGAACTCGGCGGCGTGGACCAGGAGACGGCCGACGAACTGGCCGCCGCGGCCCACCGGCTGTGCCCCTACTCCAAGGCGACGCGCGGCAACATACCGGTCACCGTCACCGCGACCGCCGTCTGACGCCACCACAGACCCCGCCCCGGCCCCCCACCCCCCCCCCCCCGCGGTCGCGTTCGCGGGGCGTCAGCGCGAGGCGCGCAGCTCCGGGAGCTGGATCAGCTCCGTCTCCTCCTCCGGCGTCAGGTCGACGACGGTCGGCTCGCCCTGCTCCGGCGCGGCACCCCCGGCGTCCCGGGCCCCGCGGGCCTCCTGCGCCTCCTGGGCCTCCTGCGCCTCGGCCAGCGCCTTCTCGGCCACCGCCTCGTCGCCCACCACGTCCGCCAGGTCCGTCCGCTCGTTCAGCTCGGCGACACTGCCGACCGCCGGAGCCGGGGCCGCCGCCCGCACCGCGGCACCCGGACTGCGCCCGAAGAAGCTGAAGCCCTGCCCGCGCGCCTGCCCGGACTGCCCCGGGCGCGGACGCTGCCGCTCGGCCGGAGCCGCGGGCGCGGCCGGCGCACCGCCCAGCTGGCCCACCGTGGCGGTCAGCACCGGCCGCACCGGAGCCGCCTTCACCGGAGTCGGCGCCGGAGCCTGCCGCGGAGCCGACTCCGGCGTCGGGACGGACGGGGCCACCGGGGCCGGCACCGCGGAAACGGGCACGGCGGCAACCTGCTTCGGGGGCACCGGAGCCTGCGCGGCCCGCGCCGGCGCGACGGGAGCCGTCCGCGCCCGCAGCGCGACCTCCGCGCCCGCCGACCGCTCGCGCCGCTCCTCCTGGGCCCGCGCGCGCCGCTCCAGCAGCCGCAGCACGGCACCGGCACGGACGAACGCGGCCGGGCTGGCCGGGTACTTCGGACGGCTCGCGGCCAGCGCCCGCTGCGCCGCCTCGGCCTCCTTGAGCGCCTGCTCGGCGACCAGCACGGCCCGCTCGCGCAGCAGGCGGGCGATCTCGGTCTCGGCCTTCGCCAGGCGCGACTTCTCCGCGGTCAGCCGCCGCCCGAACCGGGTGGCCCGCTCCTCCGCGACCTCCGCCGCGTACTCGGCCTCGGCGAGCTGCTCCTCGAAGCGCTCCTCGGCCCGCAGCCGCTGCGCGACGGACGTCTCGGCCGCGGCCCGGGCCGCCCTGTCGCGCTGCTTCAGCAGGACCGCGAAGCCGAGCGTCGCGGACACCGCCGCGACACCCACCGAGCGGACCAGGATGGTGTCCTGACTGAAAAGCAGAGCGGCCAGAGCTGCGACGAGGAGCACGCCGGCTGCGGTGGGGGGAAAGACCCGGCCGAGGACGGAGGAATGACGGTGGCGTCCGCGAGACATGCCAAGAAACTAGCGTGCGAATTGGGGCCGTGTCAGCCCAGGGTCCGCTTTGACCCTTGACACTGTGCAAGATTTACCGCACGTGCCCGGCACTTCACTCAAGATCACGACAACTGCCCAGCTCAGCGGTGCGAGGCCGCCGGGCCACCCGGATCGTCGTGGTTCTCCGGCAGCTTGCACACGTGCTGGAGCCAGAGCGCCGTCGCGATCACCGCGGCGCCCGCGAGCACCGCGAGGCCGGCCGTCACGGCCTGGTCCTTGCGCGCCGGCACGTCCAGCTCGCCGAGCAGGTAGATGCCCGCCCCCGCGTAGATCCCGGTGACCACCGCCGACACGAGCGCGCTGGCCTGCCCGAGCACCACGGCCCGGGCCGCGAGCAGCGGATCGACCCGCTTCGCGCCGGGCTGGCGCTCCCGCACCGCCTTCAGCCGGCCCCGCAGCGAGATCGTGGTCGCCAGGAGGATCACCGCCACCGCGGCCAGCACCACCGGCGCCGCCGCCGGCACGGCCGGCAGGGTGTCCAGGGAGGCCCACAGCTTGGCACCGGCCCAGGACAGCGCCGTCGTGGCGGCGGTGATGCCGATCAGCAGGCGGAGGCGAAGCAGCTTCACGCGGAGGAGGTCCTTCCCGGGGTACCAGAGACGGCCGCCCGGGAGCCCGGAGCGGCGGCGCCAGGCCACCGTACCGGGCCCGGCCGGGCGGACACCCGCACGGACGGCGGACACCTACTCGGACGGCCGGGCCCCCACCCGAGTTCCCCGGCCACCGGGCCGCCGAACCGCTACTCCGGCAGCGTCAGGCGGATGTCGTCCCGCCGGCGCACGCCCTGCGCGTCCGGGCCGCCGAGCTTCTCCAGCAGCACGGAGACCTGCCCGTACCCGGGCACCTCGGCGTCCGGCTGGGCGTCCAGCCACGGCGCCAGCACGAAGGCCCGCTCGTGCGAACGCGGGTGCGGCAGCAGCAGCTGCGGGTCGTCGCTGACGACGCCCTCGTACGCCAGGATGTCGACGTCCAGGGTGCGCGCGCCCCAGCGGACGGTGCGCACCCGCCCGAAGGCGTCCTCGATCGCGTTGCCGCGCTCCAGCAGGTCGCGCGGCGGCAGCGAGGTGCGCAGCACGACGACCGCGTTGTAGTAGTTGGGCTGCTCGTCCGGCCCGCCGACGGCCTCCGTCTCGTAGACCGCGGAGACGGCCTTGATCCTCAGCCCGGGGGTGTCGGCGAGGGCGTCCACGGCCCCCTGCAGGGTGTCCAGGCGGTTGCCCAGGTTGCTGCCGAGGGCGACCACCGCGCAGCGCTGGCTGTGCAGGGTCGTGTCGGCGGAGTCCACCCGGCTCTCCAGGTCGAACGTGCTCGGCGAGGTGGTCGGGTCGCTGTTCATCGAGATTCCTCTGCATCGGGTACCGGGCGCACGGCTGCGGTCATGCGCGCGTCCGGTGGATGGTCACGGTCACGTCGTCGAACGGCACGGTGATCGGGGCGTCCGGCTTGTGGACGGTCACCTCGACCTCCTCGACCGCGTCGTGCTTGAGGCACTGGTCGGCGATGCGCTGCGCCAGGGTCTCGATCAGGTCGACCGGCTCCCCGGCGATGATCGCGGTGACCTCCTCGGCCACGATCCCGTAGTGCGCCGTGCGGGTCAGGTCGTCGCCGGACGCGGCCGGGCGGGTGTCCAGGTACAGGACGAGGTCGACCACGAAGGTCTGCCCCTCGACGCGCTCGCGCTCGAAGACGCCGTGGTGGCCCCGGGCTCGCAGACCCCGCAGGGTGACGCGGTCCAGCAAACGAATCACTGCTCCCAGTCGGACGGGCCCCGCCCGAGGAAAAGGCACGGACGAGCAGGGCGAAGGCGGGCGGCAGGCCCGCCACTCCGTTTCGAATCTACCCGCGGGCACGGACAACGTCTGACCGTCCTACCCGGCACGAACCGTCGCCACGCACGCCGATCCGGCGATTGACGTGAACGTTCGGTGACCGATTCGAAATTCCCGGGCGACGCTTCGGCGGCGGTTTTCCCCGGCTCGCCCGGTCAGTCCTCGTCGTCCTCGTCTCCGCTGGTCAGCACGGGTGAACCGTGGTGCGACCAGAGCTTCCACCCGGCCGGGGTGCGCCGGAAGAGATTCGTCGAGACGACCTTTCCGCCGACCAGCGGACCGAGTTCGCCCTCCTCCTCGGCCTCCCCGCCGGAGAGGATGTTCTCGGTGCACGTGACAAGGGCCACATCGCCGTGCACCTCGGCCTCGACGTCGGTCAGGAAGAACTGGATGTACTCGGTGTTCATCATGATCAGCATGTACGACCGGGTCACCTGGGCCCGGCCGCGCAGCACCGGCCAGCCCGGGTGCACGCACACCACGCCGCCCTTGTCGTCCGCGTCCGCGGCGCCCAGCCAGGCGTCCTCGACCGCCTCCAGGTCCCCGCGCTCCAGCGCCTCGTAGAGCGCCCGGTTCGCCGCGAGCACGGCCTCCACGTCCGCCTCGCGCGCCCGTCCCGCCGCGGCCCCGCTCAACCTGCCGTCACCTGCCACAGACCCTCCCGTCCTACCCCAACCGGGCCGCGCGCTGCCAGGCCGCGACCACCCGGACGGCATCCGCCGTCCCGGACACGTCGTGCACCCGCACCGCCCAGGCCCCGGCCCGGGCCGAGAGCACCGACACCGCAGCGGTCGCGTCGTCGCGCTCCCTGGCCGGGCGCAGCTCCCCGGTTTCCGGGTCGGCGAGCAGCGTACCCAGGAACCGCTTGCGCGATGCGGCGACGAGGACGGGACGGCCGAGCGCGGTGAGCGCGTCCAGCCGCCCGAGCAGCGCCCAGTTGTGCTCGGGGGTCTTGGCGAAGCCCAGCCCCGGGTCGAGGATCAGCTGCTCCTCCTTGACGCCGGCCGCCGCCAGCGCGTCCACCCGCGCGGTCAGCTCGGCGACGACGTCCCCGACGACGTCGCCGTACACGGCCAGCCGGTCCATGTCGGCGGACTGCCCGCGCCAGTGCATCACCACGAACGGCACGCCGGTCTCGGCGACGACGTGCGCCATGGCCGGGTCGGCCAGCCCGCCGGAGACGTCGTTGACGATCGCGGCACCGGCCGCCACGGCCCGCTCGGCGACGGAGGCGCGCATGGTGTCGATGGAGACCACGACCCCGGCGTCGGCCAGCTCGCGCACGACGGGCAGCACCCGGGCGAGCTCCTCCTCCTCGGTCACCCGCTGGGAGCCGGGCCGGGTGGACTCGCCGCCGACGTCCACCAGGTCCGCGCCGCGGGCCCGGAGCGCGAGCCCGTGCGCGATCGCGCGGGCCGGGTCGTGCCACAGCCCGCCGTCCGAGAAGGAGTCGGGCGTGACGTTGACCACGCCCATCACGGCGCAGCGGCCGAGCCGCGGCAGTCCGGCCGGAACGGAGAAGGACGGCGTATCGCTCATGCGCCCGCCTCGCTTCGCTCGGCGAGGGCATTCGCCCACGCGCGCCCTCCAATGATTCGCTCGCTGCGCTCGCTCATGCGCCCATTATCGAACGGGGCCCCCGCCGAGGATTCTCGGCGGGGGCCCACTGGGTCCTGCGGTGCCCGGATCGGGCCCGGTGCCTCAGGCGGCCTCGGTGACCTCGCGGGCGACGGAGTCCGGCATCAGGCCCTCGCGCTGGCGCTTGCGGCCGAAGCGCGGCATGCCGAGGGTGATGAAGGCCTCGGCCTGCATCGCGGCGAAGCCGATCCGCGGCAGGTCCCGGGTGCTCGGGAACACCAGGAAGCGCGGCTCCCACTCGGGCTGGAACTTGGCGTTGAACTTGTACAGCGACTCGATCTGGAACCAGCGCGACAGGAAGACCAGCAGGCCGCGCCAGGCCCGCAGCACCGGTCCGGCGCCGATCCGCTCGCCGCGGGCCAGCGCCGAGCGGAACATCGCGAAGTTCAGCGACACCCGGCGCACGCCCAGGTCGGGCACGGCCTGCAGGGCGGCGACGATCAGCAGCTCGTTCAGGCCGGGGTCGGCCGCGCGGTCGCGGCGCATCAGCTCCAGCGAGATGCCGTCCGGGCCCCAGGGCACGAAGTGCAGCACGGCCTTGAGGTCGTCGCCGGCCTCGCCCTCCTCGGGTGCCTTGTGGGCGGTGACCACGACGCAGTCGTCGTCGAGCGGGTCGCCGAAGCGGCCGAGGGCCATGGAGAACCCGCGCTCGGTGTCGGTGCCGCGCCAGCGGGCGGCGGCGTCGGCGATCCGGAACTTCTCGTCGAGGGTGAGGTCGCGGACGCGGCGCACCTTGCAGGAGTAGCCGTTGCGCTCGATCCGCTTGACCATCTGGCGGACGTTGCGCATGGCGCGGCCGGAGAGCGAGAACGCCGCGGTGTCGACGATGGCCTCGTCGCCCAGCTCCAGCGCGTCCAGGCCCGCCTCGCGGGTCCAGACCTCGCCGCCGACCTCGCTGCAGCCCATGACGGCCGGCACCCAGGCGTGCTCGCGGGCCTCGGCCATGAAGACCTTGATCGCGCCGGGCCAGGCCTCGACGTCGCCGACCGGGTCGCCGGAGGCGAGCATCACGCCGGAGACCACCCGGTAGGAGATGGCGGCCTTGCCGGTGGGCGAGAACAGCACGCTCTTGTCGCGGCGCAGCGCGAAGTAGCCGAGCGAGTCGCGCTCGCCGTGCCGGTCGAGCAGGCCGCGGACCTTCTCCTCGTCCTCCGGGGTGAGCTCGGGCTTCGGCTTGCCCGGGCGCAGCGCCAGGTAGGCGGTGGTGAAGGCGGTCAGCAGGCCGAGCCCGCCGAGCAGGTAGGCGACCAGGTCGGACATCCGCTCGTTGTTGTAGCGGATCGGGCCCTCGAAGCCGAAGAGGCCGTAGGCGACGTGCTCCAGCCGCTCGTAGAGGCCGGGGTGGCCGAGCTCGTAGCGGGTCCGGACGCTGACGATCATGAGGCCGAGCAGGACGCTGACGGTGCCCATGACGATCAGGTTGACCAGCGCGCGCCAGCGGGTGCGCGGGTCGGCCTTGGCGTAGAACTCGCGACGGTGCACGAGCATCACGGCGAAGACGACCAGGGAGACGACGGCCGGGCCGATCTGGTGCCAGCGCACGATGTGCAGCGCGGCACCGACCGGCAGCAGGACGCAGACCGCACGCCAGGCCCGGCGCTTGCGCCGGCGCAGCGCGTGCGCGAGCAGCACCAGCAGGAGGCCGATCATCAGCGTGCCGACCGCGGCCAGGGAGGTGGTCCCACCCGGCAGCTGTCCGGCGACGGTGTGCATCTTGGTGTGCCGGAGCTTGGGGAACACCGCACTGGCGATGTCCACCAGCCCGATCAGCAGACAGGCGTAGCCGACCGCACCGGGCAGCCAGGCCCTCGGGACGGCAGCGGCCTGGTTGCGCAGCGTCTGCAGACCGCGGCGGCGGCGCGGCTGCTCGGGGCTCGGCTCATCGGACACGGGAACACTCATGGGAGCTCAGCGTAGAGGCTGCGTGGGGCTGTCCTGTCACTCCGGGGGAGCACGTGTGATGGACCTTCATGCCTTTTCCTTCATCAGGCCATACGCGCACAAAGGAACCGGAAACGGACGGTAAACCGGTGCCGCGGCGCGCTGCGATCGAGCCGGGGGTGGGAGCCGGGGCCGCCGTCGCGCGGTGCGACGAGGACCTCCGGGACGCGTTACGTACGGTGGACGCCGCATTCTAGGGCGCCGGTTGCCCCCCGCTCGTCCCCGGCCTCGCCGGACGGCCCCGGCCTCCGGACAGCCTAGTCGCGGTGGCCGCAGCTGACGGATCGCCAGACGATGAGGCGTGCACCGACAGGGTCCCATCGGAAGGCCGACGGCATGGAACTGACCAGCGACGCGCTGGTGGACTCGCTGCTCGCACTCGGCGCTGCGGCTCTCCTCACCACACTCTGGATCTGGCCCCGGCTCGCCCGGCAGCGCCCGCTGCCGGTCCTCGGCCGGATCGGCCTGCTGACGGTCACCCAGGCCTCGGTGCTGGCCGTGCTGGCGCTGTCGGTGAACAACTCCTTCGGGTTCTACACGTCCTGGGACGACCTGCTCAGCCCCGGCGGTGCCAAGCTGGTCCTGACCAGCAACGAGAACCACAAGGGCGGCACCCCGGTCTCGGACGCACTGGTCCAGCCCACCAACGAGGGCGGCCTGGAGTCGGTCCCGAACCTGCCCAAGGGCACCCCCGAGGAGGTCGGCAGGATCGAGTCGGTCCGGGTCAGCGGCAAGGAGACGGGCTACTCCGACCAGATGTTCGTCTACCTGCCCCCCGAGTACTTCGACCCGAAGTTCGCGCTGGTCCGCTTCCCGGTCATGGTGGGCATCGCCGGCTTCCCCGGCACCACGCTGAACATGCTGAAGGAGCTGCCGGTCGTCCAGACCGCGGCGGACCTCCAGAAGAACGGCAAGATGCCGCCGACCATCGTCGTCCTGGCCCGCCCGACGGTCGCCCCGCCGCGCGACACCGAGTGCGTGGACGTCCCCGGCGGCCCGCGCACCGAGACCTGGTTCGTCAAGGACCTCCCGGAGGCGCTGGGCTCCACCTACCGGACCGGCCGCTCGGCGGGCTCCTGGGGCGTCTTCGGCTACTCGACCGGCGGCAGCTGCGCGATGCGGCTGGCGATGCGCTTCCCCAACGTCTACGGCAGCGCGGTCGGCCTGCACGGGGACTTCACCGTGCGCGAGGACCAGTTCACCGGCGGCAACCTCTTCAACGGCGACAAGGGCCTCGCCCAGCAGAGCGACCTCGGCTGGCGGCTGCAGAACCTCCCGGCCCCGCCCCTCAACCTCCTGGTGGTCTCCACCCGCAAGGAGGCCGACTACCCGCAGACCGTCCAGTTCGTCGAACAGGCCCAGCAGACCGCCGCGAGCAACCCCCAGTTCAAGGCCGAGTCGCTGTACCTGGACGACGGCGGCCACAACTGGGACAGCTGGATCCGGGAACTGCCGGCCTCGCTGGAGTGGATGGGCTCGCACCTCGGGTGACGCGCGCGGGTGATTACCCGCCGGTCGGGCCACCCGGCCGGCGACCCCGGGGGAACGTATCGCGACCGCCCGTCCGGCCCCCGGAGGGCGCCGTCCGGATCCGCGCAGGAGGCGCCGTGCTGAGCACCCGCTCGCTCTTCAACGAGATCTACCGCAACGACGAGGCCTACCAGCTGTTCTGCAGCATCGCGGCCGGCGGCGAGGACCAGGGCGGCTGGGAGAACGAGCGGATCACCACGCTCACCCGGGACCCGGTCCTCGCCCCGAAGGTCGCCCGGCACGGCGCCGACGAGCGCAAGCACGGCCGGATCTTCACCCAGCTGCTGAGCAAGCGCGGCCTGCCCAAGGTCGCCGTCCCGGCCGACGCCGACTACTGCATGCTGCTGGAGGCCAAGGGCGTCGGCCTGTCCCACGAACGGCTGAACAGCGACCTCCCGCTGTCCGACCGCGAGATCATCACCTACCTCGCGCACAGCCGGGTCACCGAGCAGCGCGCGGCCGAGCAGATGCGCCAGCTGGTCAAGGTGTACGGGGACAACCCCGACCTCGGCCGCGCGATGCGGATGATCTCCGCCGACGAGGACAACCACCTCGCGTACTGCCACGAGGAACTGCTGCGGCTGCGGGCCGAGGGGTACGGCCCGTACATCCGGCACGTCCTGGAGACCTGCGCCCGCGGCGAGATCCGCACCCACCGGGACGTCGGCCTCGCCGTGACCGCCCGGATGGCCCGGATCCTGGGCTGGCCGCGCTGGCAGCTGGCGGTCGTCACCCTCGGGGTGCGCGCCCTCTACCTGTACGACCGCGCGATCGGCTGGCGGCGGATGGTGCGGCTGCGGATGCCCGAGCGCCGCAACGCCCTGGGCACCCCGGCACCCCCGCATGCCGAGCACGAGGCGCTCTGAGCGCCTCCAGGGGCCCTGGCGGCCCCTAGCGCCCGATGATCAGGCTCATCGCCTCGGCCCGCGTGGCCGGGTCGCGCAGCTGCCCGCGGACGCAGGACGTGATGGTCTTGGCGCCCGGCTTGCGGATGCCGCGCATCGACATGCACATGTGCTCGCACTCGACGACGACGATGGCACCCCGGGGCTCCAGGATCCGCATCAGCGCGTCGGCGACCTGGCTGGTCAGCCGCTCCTGCACCTGCGGACGGCGGGCGTAGACGTCGACCAGCCGGGCCAGCTTGGACAGGCCGGTGATCTTGCCGCTGGTGGACGGGATGTACCCGACGTGCGCCACCCCGCGGAACGGCACCAGGTGGTGCTCGCAGACGGACGTCAGCTCGATGTCCTTCACGAGCACCATCTCGTCGTGACCGAGGTCGAAGGTCGTCGTCAGGACGTCCTCGGGCTCCTGCCACAGGCCCGCGAATATCTCCTTGTAGGCGCGCGCGACGCGGGCCGGCGTCTCCAGCAGGCCCTCGCGGTCCGGGTCCTCCCCCACGGCGAGCAGGAGCTCGCGCACGGCGTTCTCGGCCCGCTTCTGGTCGAAGGTCCCGACGGTGGCCGGACCGTCGAGAGTCACCGGGTCGATCATGCGGGCCTCGCTTACTAGGGGGAACGTCGGGGCGAACAGCACGGATGCCGCGCCTCCAGGGTACAAACCCTGGTGACGCGGCATCCATTCCGTCCCGGGCTCCGCCGGGAGCGCCGGATCAGCCCTCCGCGGGCGGCTCGGCGGTCGGCAGCGGCGGGAGCTTCACGATGTCGACCGGAGCGGTGTCGGCCGTGGCGGCGGCGCCGTTGGTGAGCGCCAGCTCCTTGGGCGACTGCACCGGCGGCCGGGTGGACGGCGTGCGGCGGGAGGAACCCGTCCAGGCCGGCCGGGTCGGACGCTTGACGATCGGGGCGAAGATCTCGGCGATCTGCTCCTTGTTCAGGGTCTCCTTCTCGAGGAGCTCCAGGACCAGGTTGTCGAGCACGTCGCGGTTCTCGACCAGGATCTCCCAGGCCTCGTTGTGCGCGCTCTCGATGAGCTTCTTGACCTCTTCGTCGACCAGCCCGGCGACCTCTTCCGAGTAGTCGCGCTGGTGGCCCATCTCGCGGCCCAGGAAGGGCTCCGAGTTGTCGCTGCCGAACTTGATCGCGCCGAGGCGCTCGGTCATGCCGTACTGGGTGACCATGGCCCGGGCCGTCGCGGTGGCCTTCTCGATGTCGTTCGAGGCACCGGTGGTCGGGTCGTGGAAGACCAGCTCCTCCGCCGCGCGGCCGCCCAGCATGTAGGCCAGCTGGTCGAGCATCTCGTTGCGGGTGGTGGAGTACTTGTCCTCGTCCGGCAGCACCATCGTGTAGCCGAGGGCCCGGCCGCGGGACAGGATGGTGATCTTGTGGACCGGGTCGCTGTACTGGCAGGCCGCCGCGACCAGGGCGTGGCCGCCCTCGTGGTACGCGGTGATCTTCTTCTCCTTGTCGGACATGATCCGCGTGCGCTTCTGCGGACCGGCCACGACGCGGTCGATCGCCTCGTCCAGGATGCCGTTGTCGATCAGCTTCTTGTCCGAGCGGGCGGTCAGCAGAGCGGCCTCGTTGAGGACGTTCGACAGGTCCGCGCCGGTGAAGCCGGGGGTGCGCTTGGCGACGGCCGACAGGTCGACGTCGGGCGCGATCGGCTTGCCCTTCTGGTGCACCTTGAGGATGTCCAGGCGGCCCTGGAGGTCGGGGCGCTCCACCGCGATCTGGCGGTCGAAGCGGCCCGGGCGCAGCAGCGCCGGGTCCAGGATGTCGGGGCGGTTGGTCGCGGCGATCAGGATCACGCCGCCCTTGACGTCGAAGCCGTCCATCTCGACCAGCAGCTGGTTGAGGGTCTGCTCGCGCTCGTCGTGACCGCCGCCGAGGCCCGCGCCGCGGTGCCGGCCGACGGCGTCGATCTCGTCGACGAAGACGATCGCCGGGGCGTTCGCCTTGGCCTGCTCGAAGAGGTCGCGGACGCGGCTGGCGCCGACGCCGACGAACATCTCGACGAAGTCCGAACCGGAGATGGAGTAGAACGGCACCCCGGCCTCGCCCGCGACGGCTCGCGCCAGCAGGGTCTTGCCGGTGCCGGGCGGGCCGTAGAGCAGCACGCCCTTGGGGATCTTGGCGCCGACGGCCTGGAACTTGGCCGGCTCCTGCAGGAACTCCTTGATCTCGTGGAGCTCCTCGACCGCCTCGTCCGCGCCTGCGACGTCGGAGAAGGTGGTCTTGGGGGTGTCCTTGGTGAGCAGCTTGGCCTTGGACTTGCCGAACTGCATGACCCGGGAGCCGCCGCCCTGCATCTGGTTCATCAGGAACAGGAAGACCAGGACGATGATCACGATCGGCAGCATCGACAGCAGCAGGCTGACGAAGGTGCTCTGCTTCTCCGGGCTGATGGTGTAGCCCTCGGCGAGCGTGTTCGGGTCGTTGTCGTTGATCTGGGCCTGGAGCTTGTCGGCGATCGCGACACCCTGGTCGCCGATGTACGAGGCCTGGAACTTGCTGCCGGACGGGGTCTTGCCCGTACCGGCGTTGGACAGCGTGGCGCCGTCCTTCAGCTGGATCTTGATCGTGTTCGAGTCACCGGTGGTGATCTGCGCCGACTTGACCTGCTTCGCGTCGATCGCTGCGACGACCTGACCGGTGTCCACCGTCTTGTAGCCGTTCGAGTCCGAAACGACCTGCATCAAAACGATGACGGCGAGGACGGCCAGCACGATCCACATGATCGGCGCACGGAAGTATCGCTTGACGTCCATCCATGCGGGGCGTTGCCGCCCCGTCCCTCCTGCCACTCAGCGGCGCCGGGGGGCTGTGGGCCGCGGCGCATCCGGAATCGGTGCTCATGTGAAGAGCGGTTTATTGGACCGTACCGCAGTCGGCCCCGCCCATGGCGGGAGCACGGCGACACGGTTGTGGTTCTTTGTCCCCCCGGTCAACGGGCGGGAACAACGTACTGTTCCCGCCCGTAACCCGAACGGGGCCCTCAGCCGCCGTAGACGTGCGGGGCGAGGGTGCCGATGAACGGCAGGTTGCGCAGCTTCTCCGCGTAGTCCAGGCCGTAGCCGACCACGAACTCGTTGGGGATGTCGAACCCGACGTACTTGACGTCGATCTCGACCTTGGCCGCGTCCGGCTTGCGCAGCAGGGTGCAGACCTCCAGCGAGGCCGGACCGCGCGAGCCCAGGTTGCCCAGCAGCCAGGACAGCGTCAGACCGGAGTCGATGATGTCCTCGACGATCAGGACGTCCCGGCCGGCGATGTCGGTGTCGAGGTCCTTGAGGATCCGCACCACGCCGGAGGACTTGGTACCCATGCCGTAGGACGACACGGCCATCCAGTCCATGGTGACCTGCGAGTGCAGGGCACGGGCGAGGTCGGCCATGACCATCACGGCCCCCTTGAGGACGCCGACGATCAGCAGGTCCTTGCCTGCGTAGTCCCGGTCGATGCGCTCCGCCAGCTCCAGGAGCTTGGCGTCGATCTCGTCCTTGCTGATGAGCACCTTCGCGAGGTCAGCGCCCATGTCGTTCTGGTCCACCGGGGATACGTCCTCAAACGTTCGGGGTCTGTGTGGCCGGCGGCCGGCTCCCCCGGGGCATGCCCGCCCGTCAGTCGCCCTGCCGCCGAAAGACCAGCGTGCCACACCGGCGGGTGGCCTCGACGCCCCCGGGTAGGTGCAGCGGTCCCTGACCCCGCCATCCGGTGACCAGCAGGTCGACGGTTTCCAGGTGACGGGCGAACAGGTCGCCGGCCGGGCAGCCGGCCCGGAGCGCCGCCCTGCGCAGCACCCGGCGGCGGACGGCGGACGGCAGCTCGGCCAGTTTGGCGGCGTCCAGGGTGCCTTCGCCGGTCCGGAGGTCCCGCTCGGCCAGGGCGGCCCACTGGTCGAGCGCGTCGGCGTCGTCGCGGAACAGCCGGGCGGTGCGGGCCAGGGCCTCGACCACGCCGCCGCCCAGGTGCTTCTCCAGCACCGGCAGCACCTCGTGGCGCACCCGGGAGCGGGTGTAGGCGGGGTCGCAGTTGTGCGGGTCGTCCCAGACCGGAATCGCCTGGGCGGAGCAGGCCTGCCGGGTGGCGGCCCGGTCCAGCTCCAGCAGCGGGCGGCGGTAACGGCCCTTCTGGGCGGGCATCCCGGCCAGCGAACGGGCGCCGGAGCCGCGGGCCAGGCCCAGCAGGACGGTCTCGGCCTGGTCGTCGCGGGTGTGGCCGAGCAGCACCGCGATCGCGCCGTGGCGCTCGGCGGCCTCGTCCAGGGCGGCGTAGCGGGCGTCCCGGGCGGCCGCCTCCGGGCCGCCGCCGCGGCCCACCCGGACCGGGATCGCCTCGACCGGGTCCAGGCCCAGCGAGCGCAGCCGCTCGGCCACCTGGGCGGCGCGCTCGTCGGAGCCCTCCTGGAGGCCGTGGTCGACGGTGACGGCGCCGACCCGCAGACCGATCTTGGGGGCTTCGAAGGCGGCGGCGATGGCGAGCGCCATGGAGTCCGCGCCGCCGCTGACGGCGACCAGGACGAGCGGCGAGCCGGGGGCGGCCGGGGTGCGGGGCAGCCCGGACGGGTGGCGGGCGGCGTTGCCGATCAGCGTGGTGCCGACGGCGGCACCGACCAGCGGCGCGTCGGCCGCGCGCTCGCGGGCCTCGCGGGCGGGTGCGGTGAAGGTGGAACCGGCCTCGGCGGCGAGGTCGGTGAGCGTGCGGCGGACGGCCAGGCGTATCGCGGCGACGGCGGGGTGTGGGCCCACGGCGGACGACTCCTCGACGGAGGGGGGACAGGACGGCGGTGGGCGCGGCGGGGACCGCGCACATGTGAGCACCCTGTTACCGGGCGCTCACAGATGGTGGCAGAAAGGAGCGACCCGCTACGCCACCCGCGCCACCGGTACGACCACCGTCCCACGTTCGGGTGAATGGAGAAACGTATCTTCTCCCTCGGTCTGCCCGATTGGACCACTCGTACGAACGGGTTTGAAACCCCGTTGACCGCCGCCGACCGGCGGCGGTCCGCTGCTGCCCCGTCAGCGGGCGACGCGGGCGACCCAGGCGGCCGGGTCGTGGATCTCCTCCTTGGTCGGGAGGGTGTTCGGGGACGTCCAGACCCGGTTGAACCCCTCCATCCCGACCTGCTCCACGACGCCCCGGACGAACACCGCGCCGTCCTGGTACTGGCGCAGCTTGGCGTCCATACCGAGCAGCCGGCGCAGGAGCAGGTCCAGCCGGTTCGCGCCGCGGTCCCGGCGCTGCTGGAACTTCTCCCGGATCTCCGCGACCGTCGGCACCACCGACGGGCCGACCCCGTCCATCACCACGTCCGCGTGGCCCTCCAGCAGCGACATGACCGCCGTCAGCCGGCCCAGGATCTCGCGCTGCGCGGGGGTCTGCACGACCTCCAGCAACCCGGTGGACGCCCCGGCGGGCTCGCGGCCGCCGACGCCCGACAGGCCGCCGCCCAGCGCGCCGGCCGCGTCGCGCAGGCGGTCCAGCAGGGCGCCCGGGTCGACGTCCGTCTCGGTCAGGAAGGACTGCACCTCGGACTGGATGTGGTCGCGCAGCCAGGGCACCGCCGTGAACTGCGTGCGGTGGGTCTCCTCGTGCAGGCACACCCAGAGCCGGAAGTCGGACGGGTCGACGTCCAGCTCCCGCTCGACGTGCACGATGTTCGGCGCGACCAGCAGCAGCCGGCCCGGGCCGGGCCCGTCCGGGCCGAGGCGCGGCTTGTCGAACAGGGCGGCCGGACTGTCCGGCGCCTCCAGCGAGGGCTCCGCGGGGGCGAAGGTCTCGTACTGGCCGAGCACCCTGGTCGCCAGGAACGCCAGCAGCGCGCCGACCTCGATGCCGGTGGCCTTCTCCCCGACCGAACCGAGCACGCCCGCGGCCGGGCCGTTCGCCCGGCGGGCCTGGAGCTTCTCCACCAGCGGCTGGACGACCGTACGGAACCCCGCCACGTTGGCCCGCACCCACCCGGGGCGGTCCACCACGAGCACGGGCGTCGCGACGGCGTCCGCCAGGCTCGTCGAACGCATCCCGGTGAACGCCCGCACGTGCTCCTCGGCCGCCAGGGCGTGCCGGCGCAGCTCGGCGACCACGGCCGCCGCCTCCGCACGGCTCACCTCCGGCCCCGGCCGCACCAGCCGGGTCGCGGTAGCGACCGCGAGATTCCAGTCGACCATGTCAGATCCGCCACTCGCGCTCGTCATGCCCTCACCGTACGTGCTCCGCCCCGCCCGGGGCAGCCACCGGCCCCACCCACGCCCTGCCCCATCCCGTCACCCCCCAACCACATCCGCCCCGGCCCCTCCGGGAGCCGACCGAACGGCCCGGCGCGCAACGATCGGAGGGCGCGGGCGGGGCCCAGGGGCGACGGGGGCGTGGCCCGAGCGCCCCTGGCGAGGCGACCACACTCGGCCGGCAGGCGGGCCGGCATTCCGGCCGACGCGTTCGCCCGCCTTGGGGCCGCCGGGGGGACGCCCAAGGTGCGCCGCACGAGCGGCGACCGCCGACGCCGCTGGCGCCACAGGCGCTCGCCGGCGGTTGGTGGGCACGGGCCGACGAGGGCACCGCCTCGGCGCAGCGGCCGCCGATCGACGTACGCGGCACCAGCAGCGGATAAGCCCACGCCGGCTGGCGGGCACGGCCGACGAGGACACCGTCCTCGGCGCAGCGGCCGCCGATCGACGTACGCGGCACCAGCAGCGGATAAGCCCACGCCGGCTGGCGGGCACGGCCGACGAGGACACCGTCGTCGGCACAGCGGCCACCGATCGACATGCGCGGCACCGGAGGCGGACCGCCGACACCGTGCTGCCACCCCACGAGCCCCACTGCCGGGCGGCCTATCGCGGCCAGGCGGGGCGCGCGGCCCACGTCCACAGGGCGGTCAGTGGCAGCCGCAGGAGGTGAGGCGGGCGGCCACGCGGTCGAGGGCGGCGCGGGCGGCGTCGGCGTCGGCGTCGGTGCGGGCCATGACGGCGAAGGCGAGGAGGCGGCCGTCGGCGTCGACGACCGTCCCGGCGAGGGTGTTGACGCCGCTCAGGGTGCCGGTCTTGGCGTGGATCAGGCCGGCCGCGTCGGCGGCGCCCGAGCCGGCGCCGTACCGCTTGCCGAGGGTGCCGGTGAAGCCCGCGATCGGGAGGCCGGTGAGGACCGGGCGCAGGGTGGGGTGCTGGTCGGAGGCGGCCAGGGTGAGGAGCTGGACCAGGACGGCCGGCGGGATCGCGTTGCCGCGGTGCAGGCCGCTGCCGTCGTTGAGGGTCACGTTCGTCGTCGTCACACCGAGCCGGCCGAGCTCCTGCTTCACCGCGGTCGCGGCGCCCTCGAAGCTGGCGGGCTGGTGGGCGGCGATGGCCGCCTGGCGGGCGATCGCCTCGGCGATGGTGTTGTCCGAGGTGGTGAGGAGGCGTTCGACCAGGCGGGCGATCGTCGGCGAGTCGACCCGGCCGAGGACGGGGGCGGTGGCGGCGGCCGGAGCCGCGGCGGGCTTGGCCTTGCCGTCGACGGTGATGCCCTGGGCCTTGAGCAGGGCCGCGAAGGCGTCGGCGGCCGCGAAGGCCGGGTCGGCGACGCGCGCCGGCGCGTCCTCGCGGCTCTTCGGGTCGGCTTTGCCCTCGTCGACCATCAGCGGGACGACGAGCGGGATGTTCTCCGCGTCGTAGTTCTCGTGCCGCGGGCTGCCCGTGTACATCGACAGGTCGTAGTCCAGCCGGACCGTCGTCGTCCCGGTCTCCTTCAGGGCGGCGGCGGTCTGCCGGGCGAGCGCGTCGAGCGAGGCGGGGGCGGTGTCGGCGTCCGCGGGCCGGCCGGCGATCTGCACCTGGTCGGCGGGCAGCACGGTGAGCGTCGGGTCGCCGCCGCCCACGAGGGTGATCGCGCCGGGGTCGGCTCCCTTGACCACCCGGGTGGTGAGCCGGGTGTCGCCGGGGATCAGCGAGAGGGCCGCGACCGTGGTGGCGAGCTTGGTGGTGGAGGCCGGCGTCGCCGGGGTGTTCTCGCCGGAGCCGTACAGGAGTCTGCCGTCGGCGGCGTCCCCGACGGCGACGGTGACCGTGCCGAGGCTGCGGTCGCCGAGGGCGGCGGCGAGCGCCTGCTGGAGGCCCTGGGCGGTGGGCTGCGCGGTCTTGTCCCGGCCCGCCTCGACGGCGGCCAGGACGGCGCCCGGCGCCGGGGCCGGGCGGGCGAGCGGGGACGCGCTGCCGCCCGGGGCGGGGGTGCCGCCCTTGGTGGCCGGGGCGGACGTGCCCTGGCTGCCGGGGTCGCCGGAGCGCTTGCCCTTGCCGTGGCCGTTCCTGCCCTGGTCGCCCTGCCCCTGGTCGCCTTGGTCGTCCTGGTTGCCCTGACCGCCCTGGCCCCCTTGTCCGCCCTGGCCGCGGCCGCCGTCGCCGTGCCCGGCGCTGTGCCCGCCCGGCGTCGGGGACGGCTGCGCGTAGGCACCGCCGCCCGAGGCCAGCACCGTCCCGGTGACCAGCAGCGCCACCCCGAACAGTCCCGCGGCCGTCCCCCTGCGGCGGCGCCCCGCCCCGACCCCTGCTCCCACCGACCGGCCCCTTTCCCGAGCACTCGCTCCCGTAGGAGACACTTGGATTCTGTCAGTCCCTACCTTGGAGGAACCGTTGGAGTTCGACGTCCTTATCGAAATCCCGAAGGGCTCTCGTAACAAGTACGAGGTCGACCACGAGACCGGCCGTCTGCGGCTCGACCGGATGCTCTTCACCTCGACCCGCTACCCGGCCGACTACGGCTACGTGGAGGGCACGCTCGGCGAGGACGGCGACCCGCTGGACGCGCTGGTGATCCTGGACGAGCCGACCTTCCCCGGCTGCCTGATCAAGTGCCGCGCGATCGGCATGTTCCAGATGACCGACGAGGCCGGCGGCGACGACAAGCTGCTGTGCGTCCCGGCGACCGACCCGCGCTGGGAGCACCTGCGGGACATCCACCACGTGTCGGAGTTCGACCGTCTGGAGATCCAGCACTTCTTCGAGGTCTACAAGGACCTGGAGCCCGGCAAGTCCGTCGAGGGCGCCAACTGGGTCGGCCGCGCCGAGGCCGAGGCCGAGGTCACCGCTTCGATCAAGCGCCTGGCGGACCAGGGCGGCCACTGAGCCGTCGTTCCGATCTCGATCGAGACCGGTTCGAGGTAGTTCGAGATAGGTCGAGGTAGGTCGGGACAGCCCGGGGCCGGGGTTCGCGGAGAGTCTTCCGCGGCCCCGGCCCTTGCCGTGTCCGGGGCCCTGACGCATCGTTGTTTACCGACGGACTGTCGGCAAGATGTCCGCTTAGGTTAGGCTAACCAAAACTGCCGGGCCCGATTCCGATCCCTGGAGGCCGCATGCCCACGCCCGAGCCCGTCCCGTTCTCCACCGTGCTCCGCACCGCCAGCAGCGAGGAGCACGAGGCCGCGGAGCAGTCGTCGTTCATGAGCCACCTGCTCGGCGGGCGGCTCGGGGTCGAGGCCTACGCGGACCTCACCGGCCAGCTCTGGTTCGTCTACCGGGCGCTGGAGGGCCGCGCCGAGCAGCTCGCGCAGCACCCGCTGGCCGGCCCGTTCATCGACCGGGCGCTGCTGCGCACCGCCGCCATCGAGCGCGACCTGGCGCACCTGCGCGGGCCGCGGTGGCGGGACGGGCTGGAGCCGCTGCCGGCCACCGCCGCCTACGTGGCGCGGGTGGAGGAGCTGGCCGCCGAGTGGCCGGCCGGGTACCTCGCGCACCACTACACCCGCTACCTGGGCGACCTCTCCGGCGGGCAGATCATCCGCGGCGTGGCGGAGAAGACCTGGGGCTTCGAGCGCAAGGGCGACGGCGTCCGGTTCTACGTCTTCGAGGAGGTCGAGAACCCGGCGGCCTTCAAGCGCGAGTACCGGGCCAAGCTGGACGCGGCCGGGCTGGCGATGGACGAGATGGAGCGCCGCCGGGTGGTCGAGGAGTGCAAGCGCGCCTTCGTCCTCAACGGCGCGATCTTCCACGACCTGGACGCGCGCTACCCGCTCGCGTCGTAACCGGGCCCCGGCTCGACCCGAAGGCCCCGGCGGGAGTCGCCCGCCGGGGCCTTCGCGCGTCCCGGGGGTGCGTCAGGACTGCGCGGTCCGTCGGCCGCGGACGAAGGCGGTGGCGCCGCCGCCGACGAGCAGGAGACCGGCGGCGGTGGCCAGCAGTGGGGCCACCGGGGTGCCGGAGCCGGTCGCGGCAAGCACTCCGCCGCCCGGGCCACCGAGGCCGGAGGTCGTCAGCGAGGCGCCGCCGGCCGCGCCCGTGCCCGAACCCTGGCCGCCGGCGGCCGAGTCGGCGCCGGAGCCGGTGGTCACGCCGGCCGGCCGGGCGGTCGGGAGCTGGACGTTCCCGTCGAAGGCCAGCGTGGCGCTGACCGGGTCCAGGGCCGTCCCCTCCGGGTAGTTGGCGAACACCGGCACGCCCTCGGCGGTGAGCGTCGCCGGAACGGCGGACAGCTTCACCACGCCGTTGACCGGCGTCAGGGCGGACTTGGGCACGTCGAGCCTGGCGATCCGGGCGCCGGTCAGCGAAGTCGGCTTGCCGTCCTGGGACTTGCCGTTCACGTCGGCGGTCAGGAAGGCGCCGTCGCGGTCGATCGCCAGGCCGAGCTTGGAGAGCGTGGTGTCGAGCGCGTAGCCGTCCTTGCCGGGGTGGGCGAGGAAGCGGACGGAGCCCGTGAAGCCGGCGGCGAGCGTGTGGTCGGCCGTGTTGTAGCCGCCGGTCGCACCGCCGAAGCGGTAGTCGGACGCGCCGCCGCCGAACTCGACCTTGCCGGCCGCCATCGGGCTCGCGAGGTACTTCCGGAAGCTGTCCTTGACCGTCCAGTCGAGGGTCCCGTTCACGACCGGCAGCCGCCCGGCGGCGGGCGTGCCGGTGCTGGTCGGCGTGCCGGTGCTGGTCGGCGCGGCGGTGGCGCTCGCGGACGGGGAGCCGGTGGCACTCGGCGACCGCGTCGCGGACGGCGAGCCGGTGGCGGTCGGGGAGGCCGTCCCGCTCGGCGTGGACGTGGCCGACGGCGAGGCGGTGGGCTGCCCGGTGGGCGAGGCGGTCGCGGTCGCGGACGGCGAGCCGGTGGCGGTCGGGGACGGCTTGGCCGGGGCCTGCTTCAGCAGCAGCGACAGCGGGTCCATCTCCGTTCCCGCCGGGTAGAAGCCCGCGAACGCCTTGGCGCCCTGCTCGGTCAGCTTCGCCGCCGCCGGGGAGCCGCTGGTGGTGTCGCGCCCGACGGTGAACGTCACCAGCGGCACGTCCTCCCGCCGGGTGATCTCGGTGGCCCCCATCGACTCCTTGGAGGCGGTGTCGGCGGTGAGCGTGCCGGTCGTCCCGGAGGTGGTGATCCGCAGGTCGCTCAGCGCGATGTCCAGCGCGCCGTGGTGCGCGGTGAAGCGAACGCCTCCGGTGAAGGACGAGCTCAGCGCGTGCGTCGTCAGGTCGTACGCGGCGCTCCCGAAGCCGAAGTGGAAGCTCCCGTCGGCGTTGGCGGTCGCGCCGCCGGTCAGCTCGATCGCGCCGCCCTGGGAGGCCGGGCCGGTGACGTAGGTGCGGAAGCTGCTCTTCACGCCCCAGTCCAGCGCGCCGGAGTCGTACGTGACGCTGCCCGGCCCGCCCGCGCCGAAGGCGAGCGCGGGGGCGCCGAGGGCGGTCAGCCCGAGGCCGGTGGTGACGGCGGCGAGGGCCGCCAGTCGGGTGCGGTTGCGGGACATGGTGGTGAACTCCGTTCGGGGGGACGGGGGGAGGCCGGAGGAGGGGTTGTCAGGAAGCCCGGCGACGGCGTCGCAGGAGCACACTGCCGGTCGCCGCGAGCGCGGCCACCAGCGCCGCCCCGCCGGCCACGGCCGCCACAGGGACGCCGTCCGGGGAGGACGACGCGGCGACGGGTGCGGCGGAGGAGGTCGCGGAGGCGCCCGGCACGGCGGCCGGGGCGCTGCCGAGGTCCGGCAGCGGGGGCAGCGCGGCGGCCGGGTCGAGGGCGACGGCGAAGCTCAGCGGGTCCATCGCGGTGCCGGCCGGGTAGAGGCCGCCGAAGGCCTTGGCACCCGTCTCGGTGAGCGTGAGCGGCAGCTCGACGGCCTTTAGCAGGCCGCCCTCGGACGTGAGGCCGGCCGGGTCGAAGACGGCCAGTTCGGCGCCGGTGAGCTGCTGGACGGCACCGTCCGGCGTCCGGCCGGAGACGTCGGCGAGGAGGCGCCCGCGGCCGCCGGCCACGGTGACGCCGGGGTTGGCGACGGTGAGGTCGAGGCCGTCCGTGCCGCCCGTCCGCAGGCCGGTGAAGCGGACCGTGCCGGTGAAGGCGGCGGTGAGCTCGCCGGTGGCGGGGTCGTACGTGCCCTTGGCCGGGCTCCAGCGGTAGAACGCCCCGCCGTCGGCGGCTCCGGCGCCGAGCTCCCAACGGCCCTGGGCGATGGCGCCGGTGACGTAGTCGCGGAAGGTTCGGCGCACGCCCCAGTCGAGGGCGCCGGCGGCGAACTCGGTGCGGGCGGGAGCCTGGGCGGTGGGCTCGGCGGTCGGCGCCGGGGCGGTGCTGGGCTCGGCGGTCGGCGTCGAGGTCGGCATCGGTGTCGGTGCGGCACTCGGCGAGGGCGCCGCGGATGTCGCCTGCGCAGCCGGGAGGTTGACCGACAGGGTGACCGGATCGAGGGCCGTGCCGGCGGCGTAGAAGCCGGCGAAGGCCTTCGCTCCGGCGTCGGTCAGGGTGGCCGGCACGTTGCTCAGGGTCAGGGTCCCGGCCGCGCCGCGCAGGTCGACCCCGGCCAGCGACAGGTCCGCGACCTTGGCCTGGCTCGCACCGCTCACCTGGCCGGTCTCCCGCGACTTGCTGCTGACGTCGGCGTAGAGCCCGGCCGCGCCGCCCTGGACGGCCCGGAAGGTGACCCGTCCGAGGCTCAGGTCGAGCGCGTCGGCGCCGTTCTCCTGGTGCCCGGTGAACCGGACGCCGCCCGAGAAGGCCGCGGTGAGCGCGCCGGTCGCCGGGTCGTAGGTGCCGTTCGCGGAGTGGAAGCGGAAGGCGGTGCCGCCGACCGTGGCCGCGCCCCCGGTCAGCGCCCAACTCCCCTTGGCGATCGGCCCGGTGACGTACGTCAGGAAGGACTGCTTGATGCCCCAGTCGAGCCGCCCGCCGGAGACCCGGCCCTCCGCGGCCGCCGCCGGCCCGGGCGACAGGCCCACCGCCAGCAGGGCGGCGAGGACGGCCAGCAGGGCGGCGGCCGGACGGCGGAGCCGGCGGGACAGAGGCACGGCGGATCACTCCTGGCGCGACAGCGATGGACGGCGGTGGACGAACGGGGGGACGAACGGGGGCACGGCGAGCCGAGGGTGCGGCGCAGTGCCGACCCCCTTGCGAAACTCAGGTAAGGCTAACCTAATATAAGAGTCAAGAGTCCCGCCGCCCACCCCACCCCACCGGACCGGAACGGGCGGCAACTCCCAGCGAAGGGAAGCACGTTGAGCAGCCGTACGATCCGATCCCGGACCGCCCGCGGGCCCGTCCTCCTGGCGCTCGTCCTCGGCCTGCTGCTCGCGCTCACCGCCTGCGGCTCCGGCGCGGGCACGGCCGGCAGCGCCGCCACCCGCGCCCCCGACGCCGTCGAACCGCTGCCCGGCGAGCCCGCCCCGCGGCTCCCGGCCACCGTGGCGTCCGCCGACGGCCGCCAGGTGACCGTCACCAGCGCCGACCGGATCATCCCGCTCAACGGCAGCCTCGCCGAGCTCGTCTTCAGCCTCGGCCTCGGGCCCAGGGTCGTCGCCCGGGACGTCTCCACGACGTTCCGGCAGGCCGCCGCGCTGCCGGTGATCACCCAGGCCCACGACGTCTCCGCCGAGGGCGTGCTGTCGCTGCACCCCACCGTCGTCCTCGCCGACCGCTCGACCGGCCCGGCCGAGGCCGTCGCGCAGATCCGCGCGGCCGGCGTCCCGCTCGTCGTCCTGGACGACGCCAAGCAGCTCGCCGACGTCGGCCCGCGCATCGACACCGTCGCCTCCGCGCTCGGCGTCCCGGACGCCGGACGGCAGTTGAAGGAGCGCACCGAGCAGCGGACCGCCGAGGCCAGGGCCGCGCTCCCGGCCACCGACCGGCACCCCAGGGTCGCCTTCCTCTACCTGCGCGGCAGCGCGTCCGTCTACCTGCTCGGCGGCCCGGCCTCCGGCGCCACCTCGCTGATCGAGGCCGTCGGCGGCGAGGACGCGGGCAAGGCCGCCGGGCTCACCGGCGACTTCACCCCGCTCACCAGCGAGGCCCTGGTCAAGGCCGCACCGGACGCGATCCTGGTGATGAGCAAGGGCCTGGACTCCGTCGGCGGCGTCGACGGCCTGCTCAAGCTGCCCGGCGTCGCCCAGACCCCGGCCGGGCTCGACCGCCGGATCGTCTCCGTCGAGGACGGACAGCTGCTCAGCTACGGCCCGCGCACCCCGCAGGTGCTGCGCGAGATCGCCGCCCAGCTCTACCCGGCGGACGCCAAGTGAGCACCGCCGTACGGGAGAAGGCCGCACCCGGGAAGACCGCCGCGCTCCCCCGCCCGCGCAGCCGCGCCACGCTCGTCACCGCCGCGCTCGCCGCCGCGCTCGTGCTGTGCGCCCTGCTCGCGGCCGGGACCGGCGCCTACCGCATCCCGCTCGGCGACATCCTCGCCTCCGCCGCCCACCGCACCGGCCTCGGCGGCCACGCCCTCGACCGCGTCCCCGAGTCGGTGCTGTGGAACGTCCGGCTGCCCCGGGTCGTGCTCGCCCTGCTGGTCGGCGGCTCACTGGGCTGCGCGGGCGCGCTGATGCAGGGCGTGTTCGGCAACCCGCTCGCCGAGCCCGCCGTGATCGGCGTCTCCTCCGGCGGCGCGGTCGGCGCGGTGGCCTGCATCGTGCTCGGCCTGGACGCCCTCGGCACCTGGACGGTCACCGCGTTCGCCTTCGCGAGCGGTCTGCTGACGGTCCTCGCGGTGTACGCGCTGGCCCGCAGCGGCGGGCGCACCGAGGTGGTGACGCTGATCCTCACCGGCGTCGCGGTGAACGCCTTCTGCGGCGCGCTGATCGGCCTGTTCCTGTTCGCCGCCGACTCCGCCGCGATCAGCCAGGTCACCTTCTGGCAGCTCGGCTCGCTCTCGCAGGCCACGTGGGGCAAGGTGCTCGCCGTCCTGCCGTTCGCCGTCGCCGGCCTGGCCGTCGCCCCGCTGTACGCGCGCCGGCTGGACCTGCTCGCCCTCGGCGAGCGCCCGGCCCGTCACCTCGGGGTGGACGTCGAGCGGATGCGGCTCGTGCTGATCACCGTCGTGGCGCTGCTCACCGCCGCGGCCGTCGCGGTCAGCGGCATCATCGGCTTCGTCGGACTGGTCGTCCCGCACCTGCTGCGGATGGTCGCCGGGCCGGGCCACCGGTTCCTGCTGCCCGCCTCCGCGCTCGGCGGCGCGCTGGTGCTGGTCGTCGCGGACCTCGCCGCGCGCACCCTCGCCGAGCCGGCCGAACTGCCGCTCGGCGTGCTCACCGCGCTGATCGGCAGCCCGTTCTTCTTCTGGCTGCTGCGCCGGACCCGCACCAAGCAGGGAGGCTGGGCATGAGACTGCGGACGAACCGCGAGGTGCCCGCACGACCGCTCCCCGGCACCGAGCTGCTGGCTGCCGCGGACGTCCGGCTGACCGTCGGCGGGCGCGAGCTGCTGGCCGGCGCGTCGGTCCGGGTGGCCGCCGGCGAGGTGGTCGCGCTGCTCGGCCCGAACGGTGCCGGCAAGTCGACGCTGCTGTCCGTCCTCGCCGGGGACGTCGTGCCGGACGGCGGCGAGGTCCTCCTCCACGGCCGCGCCCTCGGCGGTTACGGCGCCGCCGAACTCGCCCGGCACCGCGCGCTGCTGCCCCAGGCGGCGGCGCTGTCCTTCCCGTTCCGGTCCGGCGAGGTGGTCCGGATGGGCCGCGCGCCGTGGGCCGGGACGGCGGCCGCCGCCGAGGACGAGGCGGTGGTCGCCGAGGCCATGGCGGCCACCGAGTCCGCCGCGTTCGCCGAGCGCCCGTTCACCGCCCTCTCCGGCGGCGAACGGGCCCGGGTGGCGCTCGCCCGGGTGCTCGCCCAGCGCACGCCGCTGCTGCTCCTGGACGAGCCGACGGCCGCCCTCGACCTGCGCCACCAGGAACTCGTGCTGCGGGTCGCCCGGGCGCGCGCCGCCGCCGGGGACGGCGTGGTCGTCGTCCTGCACGACCTCTCCCTGGCGGCGGCCTACGCGGACCGCGTGGTGCTGCTGACCGGCGGCGCGACGGTCGCCGACGGACCCGTCGCCGAGGTGCTGCGCGCGCCGCTGCTCAGCGAGGTGTACGGGCACCCCGTGGAGGTGCTGGCGCACCCGCGCACGGGCGTGCCGCTGGTCCTGCCCGAGCGGTAGCGGTCAGTCCTCCAGGCGGAAGCCGATCTTCATCCCGACCTGGAAGTGCTTGACCCGTCCCTCCTCCAGGTGCCCCCGGACCTGCGTCACCTCGAACCAGTCGAGGTTGCGCAGCGTCCGGGAGGCCCGCTCCACGCCGTTGCGGATGGCGGCGTCGACGCTCTCGGTCGAGGATCCGACGATCTCGGTCACCCGGTACACGTGTTCGGTCATGGCTCGGCTCCCTCAGCTGTGCGACGGCCCCCGGTCCACCGTGCACCGCCCCCGCCCCGCCCGCACGCCGACCGCCGCCACGAGCGTCGGAACCGCTGCGCCGAAACGCCCGGAACGCCTGGCCCGCCCAGAACGCCTGGAGCGCCTGGCCCGCCTAGAACGCCGCCCGTACCTGCCCGACGGGCACGCCGCCGCCGAGCAGCGGGGCCGCGCCGATGCGCTCGACGGTCTCGTCGGCGCCCGTCACCCCGAGCCGGCGCAGCGCCGCCGCCAGGACCGGCCCGCGGGCCCGCTCGGCGCCGTCGTCGATCTTGAAGGCGAGGGCCCGTCCGTCCGGCAGCGCCACCACCTGGACGGCCTCGGCGCCCATCTTGGACAACGCGCCCGGGACGGCCCGCATCAGCCAGGTGTCGGCCCGGCGGGTGCCGGCCACGTACTCGGGGTGGGCGCGCATCGCGTCGGCGACGCGGCGCTGCGCGGTGCCCTCGGCGGCGAGCACGAACGCCCGGTAGCCGCGGGCCAGGCCGGTCAGCGAGACGGCCAGCAGGGGCGCCCCGCAGCCGTCCACGCCGGCGTGGGCGACGCCCTCGCCGGTGGCCTCCTCCAGGGCCTCGCGGGCCAGCAGCTGGATCGGGTGGGCCGGGTCGAGGTAGCCCTCGGTGTCCCAGCCGTTGGCGACGCACGCGGCCAGCCAGCCGGCGTGCTTGCCGGAGCAGTCCATCAGGATCGGGGCGCGCTCGCCGCCGGAGCGCAGCAGCAGCTCGGCCTCGGTCTCGTCGAGCGGCAGGTCGGCCGGGGTGCGCAGGGCGGACTCGTCCAGTCCGGCGGAGGCCAGGATGGTCCGGACACCAGCGCGGTGAAACGTTTCTCCAGAGTGGCTGGAGGCCGCCAGTGCCAGCAGCTCGCCCTCGATCTCCAGCCCGGCCCGCAGCGTGGCCACCGCCTGGAACGGCTTGGCGGTCGACCGGGGGAAGACCGGCGCGCCGGGGTCGCCGAGCGCGAACTCGACCGAGCCGTCGGCGGCGAGCAGCACCAGCGAGCCGTGGTGCCGCCCCTCGGTGAAGCCCGAGCGTATGACCTCGGCGAGAACGGTCGGGGTGGCGGACTGGGGCATGGCGGAGCCTTCCGGGGCAGGGGTGGACCGGGGGCGAGCCGGGCCCCACCCGCCCATGGTGCCTCACCCGGTCAGAGGGGGCCGCCCGCGAGCAGGTCGTCGACCCGTGCTTCCCCATCACGGTACCTGCGGGTGATCTCGGCGTTGCAACCGTCCGCGGTGCGCAGCAGCCGCTGCCGCCGTCCGGAGACCTCCTGCTCGTGCGCCCGCAGCCGGTCCAGCGCGGCGAGCAGTTCCGCGGCCGGGTGCGCGGCGAGGTCGGCGAGCTGGACGTCGCCCATCAGCGCGTCCGCCTCCAGCTGCGACTCGTGGCCCCGCGGCGGCCCGAGCGTGACGTGCCGGGCCGAGCGCCGCACGGTGGAGGGCGCGTCGGTGAGGATGGCCGGCAGCCGGTCCAGCAGGTCGCCGGACGGCCCCTCGGCGCCGCCCGCCCCCGCCGCGCGCGACCGGCCGCCCGGGCGGCGGTCCAACTCGGCGCGCAGGATGTCCATCCGGCCGTGCAGCAGCCGCCGCAGGTAGGAGAGGTCGGCCTCCTGTTCCAGGGTCTCCCGGCGCAGGATCCGCAGCTGGTCCAGGCCCAGCCGCTCCAGATCGGGCTCGTCGTCCCCGGTCGCCCGCCCGGACCGGTCCTGCGCGCTGCTCGCGTCCATCACCCAACCACCTGCCGTCGTCCGTTCCCGCCCGCTCGCGGCACCCCGTCCCTGCCGCCGTCCGGCCCGTCCCCCGACGGACCGTGCGCGTCCCGTCCGTTGGCACGCCCGGACACCCCCGAAAGGTTCCGGTCCCCGGCGGACACCACCCGCCGGGGCGACACCGCCAGAACGCCTGACCTACCGGCTCGACCGCCCGGCCGAACCCGGACCCGGGGCGGCGGACCTCCTGGCGCCCCGGGCCGTATGTACGGTGCCCCAGCGTGCCACCCCGCCCGGCGCGCGCGCACCGCCCGTGCACCCGAACGGCCCCCTGGCGAACGGGGGTGGCTGATATGACGAGGTCTTTGCCCAGGAAGAACGGCGCCCGACCCAGCGCAGGCGTGCGCAACCCGGCGCGCGCCACCGCCTCACACGCCTCCCCCGGTGCGTACGGATCCCCCCTCCTGGGTGACCCCGTTCGGCTCCGGCACAATGGCCGCATGCGAGCAGTGGTGCAACGGGTGAGCGAAGCCAGGGTGACGGTGGCCGGAGAAACCGTCGGCGCGATCGAGGGGCCCGGGCTCTGCGCCCTGGTCGGCGTCACCCACGACGACACAGCCGCCAAGGCCGCCCAGCTGGCCCGCAAGCTGTGGACGCTGCGCCTGCTGCCGGCCGACGGGGACGGCGTCGAGCAGTCCTGCTCCGACCTCGCCGCCCCGCTCCTGGTGATCAGCCAGTTCACCCTCTACGGCGACGCCCGCAAGGGCCGCCGCCCCACCTGGAACGCCGCCGCCCCCGGCCCGGTCGCCGAGCCGCTGGTGGACGAGGTCGTCGCCCAGCTGCGGGCGCTCGGCGCCAAGGTGGAGACGGGCCGGTTCGGCGCCGACATGCAGGTGGCGCTGGTGAACGACGGCCCGTTCACCGTCATCGTCGAGGTCTGAGCCCGGCCGCGGCGGCCCGGGGGGCTACTGCGGGACGATCACGTCCTGCGTGCCCGGCACCGTCCCGGCCAGCAGCACCGCGTCCACCGGCACGTTCCGCTTGACGATCGCCAGCGCGATCGGCCCCAGCTCGTGGTGGCGCGCCGAGGACGTGACGAAGCCGAGCGCCCGCCCGTCCGGGTCGGACGCGAGCCGCACCTCGGTGCCGTGCGGGGGCAGCGTCTCCTCGGTGCCGTCCAGGTGCAGGAAGACCAGCCGGCGCGGCGGGCGGCCCAGATTGTGCACCCGGGCGACGGTCTCCTGCCCGCGGTAGCAGCCCTTCTGCAGGTGGACGGCGGTGCGCAGCCAGTCCACCTCGTGCGGGATGGTCCGGTGGTCGGTCTCGAAGCCGAGCCGCGGCCGGTGGCCCTCGATCCGCAGCGCCTCGTACGCCCACACGCCGGCCGCGGGCCCGTACCCGGCGGTGAGCTTCTCCAGCTCGGCGCGCGGCACGAACAGATCGCGCCCGTAGGGGAGTTCGCGCACGGCGGCGGCCCCCTCGACGGAGCTGCCGGAACCCGCCGGCAGGTGCACGACCGCGTAGTCGGCGGTCGCGTCGGCGACCTCGACCCGGTAGAAGAACTTCATGCTCTCCAGGTAGGCGACCAAGTCGCCCTGGGTGCCCGGCTCGACGTGCGCCCACGTGGTGGTGCCGTCGTCGACGAGGTAGAGCGCGTGCTCGACGTGCCCGTTCGGGGAGAGCACCAGCGCCTCGGTGGCCTCCTGCGGCGGCAGCGCGCTGACGTGCTGGGTGAGCAGCAGGTGCAGCCAGGACAGCCGGTCCGCGCCGGTGACGGTGACCACGCCGCGGTGCGAGAGGTCCACGAAGCCGTCGCCCTGCGCGAGGTGGCGTTGCTCCCGGAAGATGTCGCCGTAGTGGGCGGCGACGCCCTCGTCGGCCCCCTCGGCGGGGACGGCTCCGGGCAGGGCAAGCAGCGGGCTCTTCACACCGGTCATACCGGTCAGCTTACGACTGGCCGTCCGCGAGCTTGGCGGTGCAGTCGGCGCAGCGCCCGAAGATGGCGAAGTGCTTGAGGTCGGTGTCGAACCCGTGGCGCGCGCGCAGGCTCTCGATCAGCGGCTCGGCGATCTCGGTGTCCGTCTCGGTGACCTCGTCGCAGTCCCGGCAGACCAGGTGCAGGTGGTGGTGGCGCCCGGCCAGGTGGTACGTCGGGGCGCCGTGGCCCAGGTGGGCGTGCGAGACCAGGCCGAGCTCCTCCAGCAGCTCCAGCGTCCGGTAGATGGTGGAGATGTTGATGCCGCTCGCGGTCCGCCGCACGTGGCTCAGGATCTCGTCCGGGGTGGCGTGGTCGAGCGTGTCGACGGCCTCCAGGACGAGCTGGCGCTGGGGCGTCAGCCGGTAGCCGCGTTCCCGCAGGTCGGCCTTCCAGTCTCCGGAGAGCTGCCAGTCGGTGGTGCCGGTGTCCGCCACGATGCTGTCCCTGCCACGGTCGGGGGTCCTTGGAACAAGTGTAGGGACCGGCCGCGGGCCGGTCCCTACGTCGTGCGCGGGTGGTGACCACCCGCGCGGTGCCTGCCGGAGGCCTGCTGGAGGCCTACTTGAAGAAGGCGATGCCGTCGTCCGGCAGGTCGTTGATGTCCTTGATCAGCTGCGCCGGGCTGAGCACCTTCTTGAGCTGCGCGGACATGTACGGCCGCAGCGGCACGCTCGGGGCGGCCTTCTCGCCGACCCAGAGCAGCTCGCCGTTGACGAAGCCGTAGAGCCGCTTGCCGCCCGAGTACTCCGGGGAGCCCTCGATCCGGGCGACCGCGTCGGTCGAGACGTCGACCTGCGGCTTGCCGTCGGCCAGCTCGCCGTACCAGATCTCGACGGTGCCGTCGTCACGGACGGAGGAGATCTCGATCCCGCGCGCACCCGAGGTGCCGTCGTGGTTGCTGGTGATGCGCCAGAACGCGTGCTCGTTCTCCAGCGGGCGGACCTTCTCGCCCTCCTCGTTCAGCACCCAGGTGCGGGAGCGGAACTCCAGGAAGGGGCGGCCGTCGTGCCGGATCACGATCTCCTGGCCGAAGTTGCACTTCTCCGTGCCCGGGAAGTCATAGACTCCCGCGCCCTCCCAGGTGCCGAGGAGGAAGGCGAGCGGGACGACGTCCTTGTGGAGGTCAGAGGGGATCTCGATCATGTTCCTGGTCGCTGTCGTCGGTGTGGGGCTGCTTCAACCGTACGGCAGGCTCAGCGCTGGCCCTGGTACAGCTTCATCACCGAGAAGATGGCGAACCAGGTGATCAGCACGGCCATGAGGGCCAGCAGACCGTCGAAGAACATTTCCAGACCGGACACGGGGGGCTCCCAGGCGGCGACAGTGTGGTGGATTTTGCTGGCGCTCACTCTATCCGCCGGGTATCGGCCGGTCGCGGTGAGCCCCACCACGTCGCGTTTCCGCCGCCGCGCCGGCGCCCTCCGCGCGGCGACTTCCGCGCGCCGCCGAAGGTTTCCCCGCGCGATCCGGGGATTCCGGGAACCGGACGTTCCGGGCGCTCTAAGGTGGCGCCATGTCGAAGAAGCTCGTCATCAAGGTCACTGCCGGCTCCGACGCCCCGGAGCGGTGCTCGCAGGCGTTCACGGTGGCGGCCGTGGCCGTCGCCAGCGGCATCGAGGTCTCGCTCTGGCTGACCGGGGAGTCCTCCTGGTTCGCCCTGCCGGGGCGGGCGGCGGAGTTCGAGCTGCCGCACTCGGCGCCGCTGCCCGACCTGCTGGAGTCGATCATGGCGGGCGGCACGGTGACGCTGTGCACCCAGTGCGCGGTGCGCCGCGGGATCGAGCAGAAGGACACCGTCGACGGCGTCCGGATCGCGGGCGCGCAGGTCTTCGTCAGCGAGATCATGAGCGACGGCGTGCAGGCGCTCGTGTACTAGCCGGGCAGCGGGGCTAGGGGTCCCGCCGCTCGTGGTCGGGGTGGTCCCGGTCGTGGCCGGGCTCGTCCCACTTCGGGTCGTCCCAGCGGGGGTCGTTCCACCAGTCGTCGTCGGGGTCGCGCTTGTTGGCGAACACCGCCGCGGCCGGCGGGATGACCGCCGCGACCACGCACAGCGCGATCGCTGCGGGCACCGAGAAGAACCGCACCACGCCCCAGGCCAGGACGAACATGCCGAGGCACCCGCCCATCATGGCGAAGTAGTAGCGGCGTCGCCGGCTTGCCTGCACGTCTCCACGGTACGACCGAGGGCCCCGCCGTGGCAGGGCCCTCGTCGTTTCGCCTTCCGCCGCCTTCCGCGGGGCGGGAATCAGACCGCGATCGCGACCTCGACGGCGGTGCCCTGGGAGGCCACCACCTGACGGTCCACGGTCTGCCCCGGCACCAGCGCGCGCAGGGTCCACTTGCCCGGGCGGGCGAAGAACCGGAACTGGCCGGTCGCCGAGGTGGGCACCTCGGCCGTGAACTCTCCGCCCTCGTCCAGCAGCCGGACGTAGCCGTTGACCGGCTCACCGTCGCGGGTCACCGAACCCTGGATGATCGTCTCGTTCGCCACGTCAACTCCTGCCAGGTCCGGGCCGCCGGCCTTCGCACCGCACATGTCTGTCTCCTTCTGACTTACGGGTCGAGCCGGGGGCTCAGTTGCTGCCGAGCTCGATCGGCACGCCGACGAGGCTGCCGTACTCGGTCCACGAGCCGTCGTAGTTCTTCACGTTCTCCTGGCCGAGCAGCTCGTGCAGGACGAACCAGGTGAGCGCGGAGCGCTCGCCGATGCGGCAGTAGGCGATGGTGTCCTTCGCCAGGTCGATGCCCTCGGCCTCGTACAGGGCCTTGAGCTCGTCGTCGCTCTTGAAGGTGCCGTCGTCGTTGGCGTTCTTGGCCCACGGGATGTTGCGGGCGCTCGGCACGTGACCGGGGCGCTGCGACTGCTCCTGCGGGAGGTGGGCCGGGGCGAGCAGCTTGCCGGAGAACTCGTCGGGCGAGCGCACGTCGACCAGGTTGAGGGTGCCGATGGCGGCGATCACGTCGTCGCGGAAGGCGCGGATCGACGAGTCGGCGGCCTGCGCCGTGTACTCGGTCGCGGCGCGGGCCGGCACCTCGGAGACGAGGTCGCGGGAGTCCAGCTCCCACTTCTTGCGGCCGCCGTCCAGCAGGCGGACGTCGCCGTGGCCGTACAGCTTGAAGTACCAGTAGGCGTACGAGGCGAACCAGTTGTTGTTGCCGCCGTACAGGACGACGGTGTCGTCGTTGGCGATGCCCTTGGCGCTGAGCAGCGCCTCGAAGCCGGCCCGGTCGATGAAGTCGCGGCGGACCGGGTCCTGGAGGTCCTTCTTCCAGTCGATCCGGACGGCGTTGCGGATGTGGTTCTTGTCGTACGCGGAGGTGTCTTCGTCGACCTCGACGATGACGACCTTCGGGTCGTCCAGGCGGGCCTGGACCCAGTCGGCGTCGACCAGGACGTCGCTGCGGCTCATGGTGGTGTTCTCCATCCGGGGGCGGTTGGCGGAAGGTGCTGCTCAGCGGGGTGCTGCGGGACGCTCGGCCTGCTCCGGTCCGAAAGTCCGTCCGAATGATGGGACGGAGGAGGGTGTCCGGGACGGCCGGGCGGGGAATCGCGGTGTGCGTCGGCGGAGGTCGGCCGAAGTGGCCGGACGGAATCGCCGGAGGATCGGCGGCGGGCAGCAACTGCCCTGCCGGGATGCCGAGTTAGCGCATTCGACACAGACAGGCGGCCACGCGGCACAGGTCGACCGCCCGCCGCTTCGTGAGATCCGTCTGTCGCTTCATGTCGACGATGCTAGGGACACCGACGGCCCGCTGTCATCAGCGTATCGGATACCGAGACCAGATCGACCGAATGCCGAGATTTGACCCTCCGCAGCCCGCCGGGCAGCGGGCAGCGGCGCCACGGCGGCCCTCCGGGGCCGGAAACGACACCGCTCCGCGGTCGGCGCTGGACAGCGCGTCTCGCGGAGCGGAACGAAGCCGACCGGGTCGGCCGATCGGGTGAGTGGTCAGCCGAGGAGCTTGACGCCCCGACCGTCGAAGTTCAGCTGCAGGCCGCCCTCGGTCGGCGTCACGCCGTCCTTGTCGGCCAGCTTCAGCCCGGCCGGCAGCGAGTCGAGGGTGAAGCTCACCGGGTCGATCTTCTGGCCGGTCGCCCCGGCGAACATCCCGGCCAGCCCGCTGAGCTGGAAGCCGTCCGCGGTGACGGTGTTCCCCTCGCTGTGCACCGAGCCGGTGCCCACCGGCAGCGGGCCGAGCGACGCCTTGACCTTGCCGGGACCGCCGTAGGACAGGCTCAGCCGGGTGTTCGAGCCCACCGGGAGCTTGCCGCCGCCAGGCATCAGCTGGGCGGCCGGCGGCAGCAGCTGGGCGAGGTCCGCGTAGGTGATCAGACCGCTGCCGGTGCCGCTGTCCACGGTCGCGGAGTTGAGGCTGTCACTCACCCGGACGCCCGACAGCCGGGCCTTGAACCCGTGCAGCGCCACCTGGTGGCCGCCGTCGTTGATCATCAGGTTGTCGGCCGAGATGCGGACGTCGTCCAGCTTCTTGGACAGCACCTGGGTGAGGAACGGGAAGCCCCCGATCGAGACGTCCGGGCGCTGGCTCATCCGGCCGCTGCTCACCATCCGGTCGGCGGCCTCGTCCTCGGCCACCCCGACCGCGATCCGGTCGGCGCCCAGCAGCAGCCCGGAGAGCACCACCAGGCCTATCGTCGCCTTCAGCCATCCGCGCATCGCACTCCCCCGTCGTCGCCGGTCGCCGTCGTTCGCCGCCTCACGGCGGCGGCCCGCAACGGGCCTCCGCACGACCGTACGACGTCCGGCCCCCGCCACGGGGTGGCGGGGCCGGCGGGGGGGCGGGGGGGCCGGGCGGGGCCGGGGGCCCG
>NZ_JBHWGV010000035.1:0-10111 GCF_042732955.1 Kitasatospora sp. NPDC059747
CGCCTCGACCACGCGCACAAGACCGCGCTGGGCCTGGTCCGCGCGCACGATTTCATCGCGCACGAAGACCTCAGGATCCGCAACATGGTCAAGGCTCCCGTGCCGAAGCCCGACCCCGACCGGCCGGGCGGCTTCCTGCCCAACGGAGCGGCGGCCAAAGCCGGGCTGAACAAGTCGATCAACGATGCCGGTTGGGGGGTGTTCCTTACGATCCTCACCAGCAAGGCTGAAAGCGCCGGCCGGGAAGTGATCGCCGTGGACCCCCGCAACACCTCCCGCACCTGCCCACCCTGCGGGCACATCGCGCCGGAGAACCGGCCCACACGGGAAAAGTTCCACTGCGTCGCCTGCGGCCACACGGCGCACGCCGACACGGTGGGAGCCACCAACGTTCTACGGGCAGGGCTTGTCCGTCGCAACGCCCGCCAGGGTTAGCGAGAAGCCCCCGGCTTCAGCCGGGGGAGGAGTCACGAGCGTTCCTCCTCCGTGGTGTGCCGTGTGTGCGCGTCCGATTATCACCAACGCCCCTGACACCCAACGCCGTTGCCCCTCCTCCCCGCCCCGGGCGGGGGGAGGGGAGGGGCGTGCGGTGATCGTCCGCATGCCGAGCCACCTCACCGTCCTCGGAACCTGCCGAGCCTGGCCCGAGGCCCACCGCGCCGCCGGCGGCCTCCTCCTCGACCACGACGGCCACCGCCTCGCCCTCGACCTCGCCCTCGCCCTCGACCTCGGCTACGGCGCCCACCCGCGCCTGGCCGCCCTCGGGGCCGAGCCGGACGCCGCCGTCATCACCCACGAACACCCCGACCACTGCGCCGACCTCAGCGCCCTCGCCCGCGCCCGCCACTTCGCCCCCCGCCGCGGCCGGCGCCTGCCCCTGGACTGCCCGCCCGGCGTCCTCACCCGCGTCCACGCGATGGAACCCACCGAGGACCTCCACCCCCTGCCGGCCGCCGGCACCCTGCCGGCCGGCCCGCTGCGCCTGGACACCGCCCCGCTGCCCCACCACGTCCCCCACGCGGGCGTGCGCCTCACCGCCCCCGGCCTCACCCTCGCCTGCAGCGGCGACGCGGGCCCCTGCCCGGCCCTGGGCCAACTCGCCGCCGGCGCCGACCCGTTCATCGCCGGCACCACCCTGAACGGCGCCGAAGCCGACCCCCGCGTCCTCGGCCTCGCCCAGGCCGCCGCCTGCGCCACCCGCGCCGCGGCCCGCCGCCTCCTGCCGACCCACTTCCGGCCCGGCGCTGACCGCACCCGCCCCGCCGCCGAGGCCCGGGCCGCCTTCCCCGGCGGTGAAGCCCTCGCCGCCGAGGAAGGCATGGTGCCGGCGCTGTGACGCGGCCGCGCTAGGCCGGGCGGTCGAACTCCCCGCCGCGCACGGCCGTCACGAAGGCCTGCCAGGCCGAGGACCGGAAGCGCAGCACCGGCCCGTGCGGGTCCTTGGAGTCCCGCACGGGCATGACCCCGGTGAACCCGTCGGCGACCTCCACGCAGCCGTTGGAATCGCCGCTGTGAGTGCTCTTGCGCCAGGTGGTCGTACGGTCGTTGTCCATCGCGATAACCCCTCCTGATAGAACACGGTCAACTGGCCACCACGGTACGGGCGCGGCACCCGGCGGCGACACCCGGCCCCGGCCGTGACTGTCAGGGACCCGTCAAGGGATGGTCCGGGACGGCGGATGATCCGTTGCATATGCCGGGCAGGGGAGCGGGGGCCGGCCGTGGGGGCCCGCCGGGCGCACCGGTGGCCCCTTGGCGGTGCGCCCGGCTCGGGAGGCCGCCCGGTGGCCAGGGCCCGCAGCAGGGCCTCCAGCGTGCGGGCGTCGAGGCGGGCGTGGAGGCAGGCGTGGAGGCAGGCGTCGAGGCGGGCGGCCGGGGCGAAGAACGCCGCGTCCGCCCGCTCCACCGCCGCGACGGCTGCGCGGGTCACCTCCGCGCCCCGGCCGGTGACCCGCAGGCGCCGGATCCGGGCGTCGCGCGGGTCGGCCTCCCGCTCCAGCAGCCCCTTGGTCTCCAGGCGGCGCACCACCTGCGAGAGCGTCCGCGCGTCGGTGCCCGCCCGGCGGGCCGGCACCCGCTGGCTGGGCGCCTCGCCGCGCCCGCCGGGGTGCCACATGCAGGCCAGCAGCACGAACTGGCCGTGCGTCAGGCCGTACGGCGCCGGCGCCGCCTCCACCGCCCGCCGCCGGCGCAGCGCCGCCTGCCACGGCCGGAAGCCGCGCCGTGCCAGGGTCGTCGGCACGTCCGGTGGCACGGGCTTCCGTCCGGGGGGCTCACGCGGGGGCTCACAAGACGGAGCCGCCCGCGTGGGTGAACAGGGCCTCCATCGCCTCGGGGAAGTCCTCGGTGATGGCCGGGCCCAGCTGTGGGCCCATCTCGCCGGCGGCCGGCCCGGCGATCTCCAGGCGGTGCACCACCGTGGTGCCGCCGTCGCCGCGCGGGCTGAGCCGGTGGCTGAAGCGCAGCACCACGCCGGCGAACGCGGTCTCGTCCGCGTAGTGGGCGTTCTCCTCGATCGCGGTGATCACCGAGGTGATCGGGTCCTGGCCGGAGGGCGTCATCGACACCTTCGCGCCGACCTCGAACGGGCCGAGCAGCGTGACCGACTCCATGGACGTATCCCACTGCGGCCAGTTGTCGAGGTCCTTGAGCACCGCCCAGACCGCCTCGGGCGCCGCCGTCGTCTCACCGGTGTACTCGTGGCTCCACATGTCGTGCTCTCCCCATCGCTCGAAATGTTCTACGCAGAGATTATCTCCGCGACGACTATCGTGCAAGGGGTCCCCGCCGCCCGCCCGCCGCCCCTCCTCGGTCTCACAGCGCCATCAGCCCCGCCGCCGTCGGCCGGAACCCGCAGCGCTCGTAGAAGGCCCCAAGATGCGGCTCGAAATCCACGTGCAGCCACTGCGCCCCGCGCGCCCGCGCCTCGGCCGCCGCCGCCCGCACCAGCCGAACCCCCAGGCCCCGCCGGCGCTCCTGCGGATGCACCGTGGTGTCCAGGACGAACGCGTGCAGCGCGCCGTCCCCGGCCACGTTCACGAACCCGACCAGCCGCCCGTCCCGGTGCGCCGTGACCCAGGCGAGGCTGCGGGCCAGCACGGGCGCGAAGGACGTGGGCCGGTGGCCGGGCCAGGAGGCGGCGAACAGCTCGTTCAGCGAGGCGTCGCTCAGGTCGGGGCGGACGGACAGCGTGATCGTTTCCATGTCGGACAGCATCGCAGCGCCGCCGGCCGGGGGAGGGGCCGGCCTCGAACGGCGCGGCCGTGCACGGCGGTTGGCCGGGGACGGGGCCGGTGCCGGTGTCGGGGCGCTACGGGGCGGGGAAGATCCGCCCGAGGTGGTAGCCCAGCACCGCCGTCGCGTCCTCGGCCGTCCGCTGCCCCAGCAGCACGCTCAGCCCCAGCCCCGCCGACACCGCCAGCAGCACGACCGCCTCCTGGTGCGCGTCCAGCCCCGCCGCTGCCTGGCCGGCCCGCTGCGCGGCGGTCAGCTGGGCGGCCAGGAACGCCTCCATCTCGTTGGGCGCGGCCAGGAACGCCTGCCCGCCCAGCGCCGGATCGGTGACCGACAGCACCGCGTACTCGGTGTACACGAGGTGGAAGGTCCGGCTCTCCTCGTCCGTCGGCACCGCCTCCAGCAGCACCGCCTCCACGACGTCCCGCGGCGCCGGCGCCGCCGATCCCGAACCCGCCGCCCCCGTCCCCGCCGCCACTCGCGCGGCGACCCGCTCGCTCACCCGCTCGCCCATGCGCGCCGCCAGGCGGTGCATCGCGGCCAGCAGCAGCTGCTCCTTGGTGTCGAAGTAGTACTGCACCAGCCGCACCGACACGCCCGCCTCGACGGCGACGGACCGCATGGTGACGGCGTGCAGCCCGCCGGCCGCCGCCGAGCGCAGCAGCGCGTCGACGATGTGGGCGCGCCGCTCCTCGTGATCCACCAGCTTCGGCATCCGGCTCCCTCCGATTTGTTTTATGGTACAAACATACCATCAAGTGCTGCGGCAACGCCCCGAGCAGCGCCGCGCTGCCCGTCAGGAGGGGACCCCATGACCAGGACGGCCGTCGGACACTTCGTCAGCGACGAAGCCCGCACCCGATTCCTCGACGCCTACGA
This sequence comes from Kitasatospora sp. NPDC059747, assembly GCF_042732955.1. Lineage (NCBI taxonomy): Bacteria > Bacillati > Actinomycetota > Actinomycetes > Kitasatosporales > Streptomycetaceae > Kitasatospora > Kitasatospora sp. NPDC059747. The sequence goes on from NZ_JBHWGV010000035.1 coordinate 4,114, forward strand.
CCGCGCCATGCACCTGTGGCCCGCCCCCCGCCGGGAACTCGACGTCGAGACCTCCTACGGCACCGTCCACGTCCACCACCACGGCCCCGGCCCCGGCCCGCAGGACGGCCACGGGGGCCCCGAGGACGGCCGCGAGCCGGTCGTCCTGCTCCACGGCCACGCCGGACACCCCTCCAACTGGCACCCGCAGATCGCCGCCCTCGGCGCCCACCACCCCGTCTACGCCCTCGACACCCTCGACGACCCCGGCCGCAGCGTCCAGCACACCGCCGCCCCCGGCTCCCGCGAGAACGCCGCCTGGCTCGGCGAGGTTCTCGCAGGCCTCGGACTCCACCGCGTCCACCTCGTCGGCGTCTCCTACGGCGGCTGGCTCGCCCTCAACCAGGCCATCCACGCCCCCGAACGCCTCGCCACCGTCACCGCCCTCGACCCCGGCGGCATCGAAAAGGTCCCCGCCCGCTTCTATGCCCACATGACCGCCGGCCTCTTCGGCATGCTCGCCCCCCGCTGCCTGCGCCCCGCCCTCGGCCGCCTCCTGGCCAACCCCGCCCTCGCCGCACCCCCCGAGATGATCGCCCCCCTCATGCTCGGCATGCGCACCTACAAACCCGCCGCCCGCCCCGCCGCCCGCCCCTTCACCGATGACGAACTGCGCTCCGTCACCCTGCCCGCCCTCGTCCTCATCGGCCGCCGCAGCGCCCTGCTGCGCCCGCGCCGCGTCCACGAGCGCGTCACCGCCCTGATCCCGGGCGTGCGGGCCGAGATCGTCGACAAGGCCGGCCACGGCCTCAACCTGGAACGCCCGGAACTCGTCAACGAACGCCTCCTGGACTTCATCGCCGCAACGCCGCCGGCCGCTTCTTAAAGCTCTACTCGCCGGTTCCCGTACTCCAGCGCGGCGAGGAGAACGCCAGGTACGTGCTCCGCGACCGCAAGCCGCGCACCCGGCACCCCGACGGAACCTGCGACGAGGCGGAACCGACGTCCGGCCAGGTGGTCGCGGAGCTGCGCGGGCGCTTCCGCCTGCGGCGGCGCCCCGGGCGGCGGACCCGGGGCGCGCGCTCGTGCGTGATCGCCCCCTACGCCTCACCCTCCCCGAACCCGTCGGCCTCCTGCGGCTGTTCCGGCTGCGCCGGCTGCTCGGCCACGTTCCCGGCCGCGTCCTCGGCCGGGTCCCCGGCAGGGGCGACGCGGGGGCTCACACGCCCTGGATCCACCATCTCTTCCTCCTCCATCTGCGCCGCGCCCCTCACGGCGCGGCACGCCTTCTCGGCCGGCATCCCGAACAGCAGGAACTCGGCCCGCCGGCCCCGCTGCCCGACGAACCGGCTCGCGCGCCCCGTCTCCCGGAACCCCGCCCGCCGCAGCATCCGCGCCGACGCGGTGTTGCGCACGTCGCACTCGGCCGTCACCCGCCGCACGCCCCGCGCCCGCAGGTGCGCGGCGACGGCGCCCATCGCCTCGCCGGCGTAGCCGCGGCGCTGGTACTCGGGCGCCACCGTGATCCCCAGCAGCGCCCACAGGCCGCCGCCGCGCGTCGCCACCGTCCCCACCGCCAGGTCGCCGATCAGCCCCTGGCGCTCCCGCAGCTCGATCGCCCACTGGAAGAACCCGGGGCCCTCCGGCGACTCCGCCCGGTAGCCCGCCACGATCGCCGCCGCCTGCGCCGGGTCGATCGGCGAGCGCCAGCTCTGGAAGCGGGCCACCTCGGGGTCGCTGCGGTAGCGCGCGAGCGCGGGCGCGTCGTCGAGGCGAAAGCGCCTCAGCCGCAGCCGGTCGGTCAGGATCACGGCACCTCCCCGTTCCGGTGGACGCCCGGCCGCTCCGGCCGACACCCGCAGTCCACCAGCCGCCCGTCAACGAGGAGTCAATGCCCGGTCGACGGGCCCCGGTCGCGGGTGCGCGGCCCGGGCAGCCGCACCCGGCGCGAGTACACCGGCACGGCGCCGGCGGCCGCAGCGGGCTGCGCGAAGCACTCGAGGAGCAAGTCGCCGCGCACGTCGTCGAGTTCGCCGGGCGCCCGCGCCAGCAGCGCATTCGCCCACCCGTCGAGGGACGCCTCCCTCAGCGCGGCGTCCGGAACCCGGGCGAACTCCCCGGGACCCACCGCCGCCCACCCGGGCCCGCCGTCCGCCCGGAACCGCAGCCGCCACCAGTACGCCTGCCAGTACGGCCGCTTCACCGGGACCCGTCCGCCTCCTGCGCCAGGACGCCCTGGGCCAGCGGCGCGAACACCAGGCCCCAGGTGCCCGGCAGATGACGTATCGCCGCCGTCAGGTGGAAACGCACCACCGCCCACTCGTCGGGCCGCGCCTGCGCGCCGAACTCCCGCACCGCCTCCAGGCAGTCGTCGACGAGCTCCGCCAGCTCGTCGTCGTCCCCGTCGTCGTCCCCGCCGGCGAACCCGAGCCCGTCCAGCGCCTCCTGCACCTCCGGCGGCGCCGCCCCGAACCAGTCGTCCCACCCGGTCACCGCGCCCAGCAGGTACAGCAGGTAGCCCCCGGCCTCCGGCAGAGCGCCGCCCAACCGCGCCGAGACGACGTCCCGCTGGGCGTCGTCGCAGTCCAGCTCCGTGTGCCCGGCCGCAGCGGCCACCAGGCCCGCCCAGTGGGCCTCGTCGTGCCGGCCACTGGTCTGGCGCATGTGCGCGCTCGCGAAGGCGGCCATCGCCCCGGCGTCGTCGAACAGCGGGGAGAGCACCAGGTCGCTGCGGTAGTCGAAGCCGAAGTAGTAGCGGCGCCCGTCCAGCGTGAGCGATTCGATGCCGCCCACGTGACCGACCCGGCCGTCCAGCGGAGCACACTGCGCGGAGAGTTCCCGTTCCATGGCGGGGACCATAGCGCCCGCCGCCGACACCGCTTCTAGACTGGCCAGATGACGGGGAACGAGGGCTTCGGCGGCACGGCGGGACGGCTTGCGGAGCACGCGCACGACCTCCACGCGGCCGACCGCTTCGCGATCGCCGGCATCCCCGTACCCGAGGACCTCGCCCCGGCGGACCCCGCCGCCGGCACCTGGGTGCCCCACCTTGCCCAGCACGCCCTCGCCCTGCCCCCGGCCGCGAGGGGCGAGCTGCGCCGCCACCTCGCCGCGCTCCCGCAGCAGGAGCCGGTGCGCCCGCTGCCCGAACCGCGCGCCTACGAGCAGTACCCGCCCGGCCCCGGCGCCGTCCTCATGCGCCTGGCCCGCAACCGCAACCGCAAGTGGCTCAACCTGGCCAAGACCCTGTACGTCGTCACCGGCCGCTGCTGGTCCGCCGTCACCTACGGCGGCGTCGGGCGCGGCACCGTGTCGCTGACCCCCGATCTGCTGGCCGACTTCGCCGCCGTGATCGACATCCCCGCCGACCGCCTGGCGGCGCTCACCGGCCTCGAACCGCCCGCCCCCGCGCCGCGTACGGCCACCGCCGGCATCGCCGAACTCCTGTGGGACGCCCGCCGCCTCACCGCAACCCAGCTGCGCCGGGCCACCGACCACGCGCGCGCCCTGCACCGTCCGTAGCCGCCGTAGCCACCGGGGGCGTCAGGGCCGCGCCGCCCAGTGCTCCTGGGCCTGTGCCCGCACCGCCGCCAGCGCGCGCTCCCGGTCCACCGGTGGCGGCGCGAACCGCCCGCCGCACGCCCGGACGTGCTCCTCGAAGCGGTCGCGCCAGAAGTCCACCGTCCAGCCCGGCCACCGCCCCGCCATCTCGTACGCCTGCGCGCACGCACCCAGCGTCCACCATCCCACCCGGCGCCGCGCCGGATCGACGTGGATCCCGGCCTCGGCCCGCACCCGGCACACCCCGAGGTCCCGGCCCCGCGCCACCCGCTCCAGCAGCGCCGGGCCCTCCCACACGGGATGGTCGCCGCCGCCCGCCACCAGGTGGCAGCGCTGCGAACCGACCGTCACCACCGCCACCATCGGCTCCGGCCCGGCCAATTCCGCATCGTCCGCGTCGTCCGCGTCGACCAGGAAACCCGGCGACACCCGCCGCTCCCGGTCCCGGACGGCCTCCGGGTCCAGCCCCAGGTACGTCCGCAGGTCCGCCGGACCGTCGAAGGCCCACCGCACCTCCCACCCCGCCCACGCCTCGCGCAGCAGCTCAAGGGCCGCCGCCCGGTGGAGCATCGTGGTGCTCGGCCCCTCCCACGCGAACACCAGCAGCACCCGCCGCCGGTGGTCGACGAGCGCCGCGCCCTGGCACAGCACGTCGTCCGGCCACCAGTCGCCGGGCTGGAGGCCGGGCAGCAGCGCGAGCGCCCGCCCGGGCCCGGCGAGCAGCGCGAGGTCGAGCCCCACCGCCCCGAACCGGGACAGGTAGAGCTCGTGCTCGCCGCTCTCACGGACGACGACGATGGTGCAACGGTCGGCCATCCGCCCAGCCTGGCGCGACGGAGCAGCGCGGCGCCACCGGATTCGCAGTCGCGAGGAGCGGGAAACCGGCCCGCCCGACCGCCTGCTCCGGCGGGTGCACACCCCGATCCACCCTCACCGACCCGGCCGGCGCCGTCTTCGCGCTGCTCACCGCGGCATGGATGAGGGCCTGACTCCGCCCGCCCCGGCGGCGTGTTCCCGTACCTGCCGGGCCTGTTCGAAGAGGGCGTCGGTGCAGTCGGCCAGTACGCCGCCCAGAAGCAGTTCGGGGGCGTAGAAGGTGTCCGCCCGGGCCGTCACCTCGCGGACGGACAGGTCGATCTGGGGGATGCCGGAGCTGCGGATGGCGTCGACGGAGCTCGCCCAGACGATGCGGCGCAGCCCGGCCCAGATCATCGCGCCGGTGCACATCGGGCAGGGCTCGCCGGTGGTGTAGAGGGTGGCGGCGGCCCAGCCGTCGTTGCCGTGCCGGGCGACGTAGTCGGCGATGGCGGCGGTCTCGCCGTGCAGGAGCGGGCTGGAGGCCTTGGCGTTGACGCCGCGCGCCAGGACCTCGCCGGTGTCGGTGGCGACGATGACCGCGCCGAAGGGGTACGCGGGGTTGGTGCGGGCGAGGTCGACGGCCAGCCACATGAACCGCTCGTGCTCGCCGTCGCCGTCCTCGTCGCCGGGCACGGCGCGCGGCGGAGGGCCGGCCGCCGGGAGCGCGGTGCCGGCCAGCGCCTGCAGGATCCGGCGTCGGGCGACGTCCATACGGCCCCTCCTCGTTGGCGGCGTCCCACGCTAGCGGGAACCGGAGCGGGGCGTGGGAAGTCGGCCGATTCGACGTCCCACGCCGTGTGGCCGATGCCTTCAACTTCCGTGGCGGCGAAGTGCGGTGAGGGTGTGTCCGGCGATCGCCTCGGGGGTCCCGGTGGCGTCGACCGTGACGAGGAGGCCCTGGGCGGCGTAGTGCCGGGTGAGGGGCTGCGCCCTCTCCTCGTGCTGGGCGAAGCGGGCGCGGACCTTCGTCTCCTCGTCGTCGTCGCGCTGGTAGAGCTCGCTGCCGCAGGCGGGGCAGATGCCGTCGCCGGGCGGGGGGTTGTCCGGCGGCTCGTACGTGTGGGACGCATCGGTGCGACACAGGCGGCGGTCGGCGCTCAGGCGGATGTGGCGTTCCAGTTCGTCCTCGGGTAGGCGCAGGTGCACGATGGCGTCGAGGGGCGTGCCGCGCCGGTGGAGCAGTTCGTCCAGGGCCCGTGCCTGGGTGGTGTTGAGCGGGTGGTTGGTGAGGACGAAGCCTGCGGGGGAGGCCTGGTGCAGGTGGTCCGCGACGATCGCGCTGCTGATCTCGTCCGGGATCCGCTCGCCGGAGTTCATGAACTCGTGGGCCCGGCGGCCCAGTTCGGTGCGCTCGCGGAGGTGGGCGCGGATGAGGTCGCCGAAGCCGATGCGGGGCACCGCGAGGGCGCCGGCCAGTGATGCGCCCGGGGATTCCCGCGGCCACGCCGGTGGTTCCAGGAGGACGATTCGCATCGGTCGATCTTGTCAGGCTGCCGCCGTGGAGCGGGAGGGCGGAGTGGGGGGGGGGGGCGGGCCGCGGCGCACCCCGGGGGGGTTTTGTGGGGGGAGGGGGGGGGGCCGGGGGGAGGGGCGGGGGGCG
>NZ_JBHWGV010000035.1:10121-49876 GCF_042732955.1 Kitasatospora sp. NPDC059747
CGCGCCCACGCGGGTGGTTCCCGGAGGACGTTCCGCATCGGTCTATTTTGTCTGGCTGCCGCGGTGGTGCGGGTGGGGGGTGTGGGAAGTCGGCCGGGCCGACTTCCCACTCGGGTGCGTTATGCCGTGCCGAGGTGGCGGCTCAGGAAGAGGGCCGGGTCCTCGAAGGCGGGGACGTCGCCGTGGCCGCCGGGGTTGGCGTGCAGGGTCTTCTCCTTGGAGGCGAAGGCGTCGAACAGGCCCAGGGCCAGCTCGCGCGGGACCTCGGCGTCGTCCCACTGGAGCAGGAACTCCACCGGGACGGTGACCTGCCGGGCCGCCGCCAGCAGTCCCTCGTGCGGGATGAACCCGCCGCCGAAGATCGCGGCCCGGATCCTCGGCTCGGCGGCCGCCAGCGGGATGCCGATCGCCGTGCCGAGGGTGATGCCTCCGCCGTAGCCGATCGGCGCGTCGGGGCCGATCTCGGGCAGCCGCTGGAGGGCGTCGAGCGTGGCCCGCCATTCCGGGACGGCGAGTTCGGCGAGGTGGGTGCCGTAGGCGGCGACGATCGGGCCCAGCGGCTCGCCGTCCTGGCGGGCGCGGATCATGTCGGCCCGGGCCCGGTCGTCGACGGCCGTGCGGGGACGCTCCCCGTGACCGGGCGCGTCGATGGCCACGACCGTGTACCCGCAGGTCCGCACGAGGTGCCGGGCGCGGTCGGCCTGGGCCGGGGTCTTCTTGTGCAGTCCGCCGCCGTGGCCCATCAGGACCAGCGGGGCCTGCCGGCAGCCGGCTTCGGGCGACCACAGGACGCCGGGGACCTCACCGAGGAGGAAGTCGCGCTCGCGGACACCGGCGGAGGCGGTGTCGGAAATGAAGTGGAGAGAGGACATAGGAATCACCTTCCGGGACATGCGTCGTTCTCGGCGCTCCCGGCGAAAGACCTATGCCGTGACGGGGAGAGGGAGCACCCACGTGGTTACTGCGTTCACGGGGCCCACCTCCTGACGTGCGGTCACGGTTACGGGAGGGGATGCTAGCAGTCCCCACGGGGCTGCGCGCAACCGTTCCTATTCAGTGAGCAGGAGTGGGTCTTGGACCCACGGTTGATCACTGCGCGCATCCCGAACGGTTTAGGGTGCGCTGGTCGCCCGCGTTCTCGTTGTCCTCGTTCGGCTGCGTGCATCGTGTGCACGGTCCGTGGCGGGGTGGCGGGTTTCCTCACGTCTCCGGATGCCCGAGGGGGCCTGGACGGTCCGATGCCCGCGACGATCACTCCGGTCGTCGTGGGGCGGTGCCGTCCGTCGCCGGATCGGGAGTCCGAGGGCGCGTCGCCCGATCGCGATGCTCGCGGCATCGTGCCGGGTGGTTGTGCGGGTGGGCGTGGCGAGTGGCTCCTGCCAGTGCTGCGCGCCCCACCGGGAGGTGTAGGCGGGGTCCACGGCGACGATGACCAGGTCCAGCTCGGCGGCCATGGAGACGAGCCGGGCACGGAGTCTGCCGGTGGGAATACCCGAGATGAGCTGCCGGAACCGCTTCCTGCGGCCGTGCTTCTCGCGGGTGGTCTCGGCGGTGAGGTCCAGGTTCTCCAGGCCGATCGCCGTGACGCCGCAGCGCTTCGCCCAGTGGAGGAGTTGCGTGATGGCGTGGCGGATCTGGGCGTCGCGGTGGGTGGCCGTGCCCGTCAGGTCGTAGGGGAACCACTGGGGCTCGCCGACCGGGTTGCCGTGCGTATCGAGGTGCCAGCAGGCGAAGTGGTCGGTGTTGGTGTCCATCCCGGCCATCCCGGCCGCGGACAGCGGCATGGTCTTCACGACGGGCCGGGTCCAGGAGGCGTCGAGGTACCAGCGCCGGCGGTCCACGTACAGGTGGATGCGGTACGCCACCGCCCGGTTGGCCTCGATGCGGTCGGCCCACTCCTGCCCCCGGTACGGGAATGTCACCTTCGCGGCGAGGACGTACCGGCCGTGCCTGGCGTTCGCCAGGTCGGCGAGCGGGGCGGGCAGTCTGATCGACACCTCGCCGTCCGGGGTGACGCGGATCGTCTCGTTGCCGAACCGCTTGCCGGACTCCCCGTCAGCGGCGAGGAACCAGCGGGCGGTTTCCCACTTCTCCCGCCACTGGGCTTCGGTCAGGTCCGCGGTGTCGAGGTTGTGCCGGGTGCCCAGCAGCTTTCGGCCGCCGCGCACCACGTGCACGATGCCGTTGTCGCGGTCGGCGGCGACAGCCGCGCGTCGCTCCTCAAGAACGTGCAGACGCCGGGTCTTGACGAACCACTCGTGCCTGGAACGGTATCCGCCGGGCTGCCGCCTGCCACCCTTCTCCCCGATCGGCAGGGACAGGCGGTGGGAGACCGTCCTGATCCCGGTGTCCAGGGAGTCCAGGTGCGCGGCCTGCCCGCGGCGCGACAGCGCCCACTGGTCGTGTGTGGCCTTCGTGATGCTCCCGGCCCACCGTGACGACGACTCGGCCGTCAGGTCCCGCTTGCGCCCCGCCCACGTGGCAGTGGAGTGCTCCAGGCCGTCGGCGCACCGGGCCTTGAGATCACGCGACGCCAGCGAACCGAGGTGCCCGCCGACCAGCCGCAGCACCTTCTCGTCCTCGGACGTGAGGCCCTTGAGACGGTCACGGACCGTCACACCCGACGGTCCAAGGGAAACGAACGGCGCGTCTATCCACCGCAGCGGCTTCCCCGGCCCAGTCACGCCAACCCCCTCTCCGTCAGCGCCACCACCCTCACACACGCCACTGACAGTCGCCTCATCCGCCCAACAAGCCATGATCGAAAACAAACTCACGGACACCCATGCGCACGAAAACGACCTCGACCCCCAGCAGTTCACAACCCCTTTTCCTTCCCACGGGATGTCGCCGTGAGCACGCACTGCGAGCCGGTCTTCACCTGCTTCTTGGAGGACGACACCCCCGAACCGGCCCTGGACACCCTGCGCCGGCACCCGCGGCACCCGCGGCGCCGGCGGCACACGGCTGAGACGAACGGGCGGCCGCCGTCAGCCCAGGGCGGCCAGCACGTCCCGCTCGCTCCAGTGACCGGCCGCGCCCGGGCGGGTGGCGAGGTAGGCGGCGCAGCGGCGGGCGCTCCAGGCGTGGGACTGCGCGAGTCCGGCGGCCAGGGTGCGCAGGTAGGGCGCGGTGGGCGGGTTGAGGCGGGCGGCGGCCAGGCCGCCGGGGGCGGTGAAGGTGAGCAGGGGCAGGCCGTCGAGCGTGCCGGTGCGCAGCAGGGTCTCGTAGCGGCCGGGGCCGGTGCGGTCGCGGCCGTGGGTGAGGACGCGGGTGAGGTCGAGGCGGGTTCCGGGGGAGCGGTGCATCTCCTGCGCGGCGACGTCGCCGAACTGGCCGTCCGACAGCAGGTACGCGCGGCAGGGGACGCGGCCCTCGGCGTCCGGGTCGGGGAAGTCGGGGTCGGGGAAGTCCGGGTCGTAGAAGGAGACGCCGCCGCCCCAGGTCGGGGAGTGCCAGGCGAAGTACATCGTCCCGGGCAGGGTCACCGCGGCGTCGCGCCGCGGCGGGCGCGGGTCGCGGCATCCGGGGTAGTGGCGTGCGCCGCCCTCGGGGCGCCCGCCGGCGAGGTAGCAGGCCATGCGGGCGGCGTCCAGGTTCGACCCGTACGCCGCGTACCAGACCAGGCTCACGGACGACGACGCTAGCAAGGGCGGCCGGGAGAAGCGGGGAGGCGGGGAGGTCCGGGGGAGTGCGAGGGGCGGGGGAGGTCCGGGGACGCCCGGTGGGGAGTTCGGGGGGATGTCCGGGAGATCGTCCTGGGCCGGTCCACGGCGTCCCCGGCACCTCCTACGTCGAATGCGTGTACGTCCCGTCGCCGGCCCCCGCGCTTCCCTCACCAACCCCTCACCCGGGCCCCGGGGGCCGCCCCCGGTGCGTTCCCGAAGAGTCCGCCCAGGTCAACGCCGCCGTCACGGTGTGTCGTCCGGGTGAACGGTTCGCACACCCCCGCGGAGGCGGCGCCCCCGCCGCAGCCGGTAGCGTTCCGGTCGCATGGCGTTCATCACTCCCATCCCTCCCGTCACGGCGCCGTCCTCCCGCAGCCGCTACCCTTCACCAGCGAAAACACCCCATAAAGACCGAAATCACATTCGAATCGTTCCCCTGCCGTCCCGTGCGGCACAGATCGTGAGAATTTCCTTTGACCACGCTCCATCTGCATCCGCAGGACTCCCCACCGAGTCATGGTGAAAGAACGTGCTTCCACGGGCGTCACCCCGAGTGACGCCCGTGCGCGTTCGCACCCGCCCACCCCGCGGGTGACGCCGCACCCGAGCCAACAGACCTGACCCAGGAACCGGAGCCGAGGAAACCACCCCCCATGGACGCACGCCAGGACACGGCCGGCCCAGGCACGCTGCACCGCCCCCACCCCGGGTACGCGGCCGCCTGGCCGGTGGCCCAGCCCGCCCACCCGCGCAGCCTGCTCGACATCATCGCCGCCACCGCGGACGCCCACCCCCACGCGCCCGCCCTGGACACCGGCACCCGGGTGCTCGACTACCGCACCCTCCTGCAGGAGGTCGACGCCCTCGCCGGCACCCTGGCCGGCCACGGCATCGGATGCGGCGACCGCGTCGGCGTGCGCATCCCCTCCGGCACCGCAGACCTGTACGTCGCCGTCCTCGCCGTCCTGCGCTGCGGCGCCGCCTACGTGCCGGTGGACGCCGACGACCCCGACGAGCGCGCCGCCATGATCTGGCAGGACGCCCAGGTGTGCGCCGTCATCGGCGCCGGCCACCAGCTGAGCGCCGGTCCCCAGGCCCGCCCGTCGGGCCGCCCCGCCTGGCCCTCGCCCGCCGACGACGCCTGGATCATCTTCACCTCCGGTACCACCGGCCGGCCCAAGGGCGTCGCCGTCACCCACCGCAGCGCCGCCGCGTTCGTCGACGCCGAGGCCCGCCTGTTCCTCCAGCAGCGGCCGCTGGCCCCCGGCGACCGCGTCCTGGCCGGCCTGTCGGTGGCCTTCGACGCCTCCTGCGAGGAGATGTGGATCGCCTGGCGCCACGGCGCCTGCCTGGTGCCCGCCCCCCGCTCCCTCGTCAAGGCCGGCACCGACCTCGGCCCCTGGCTCGTCGAGCGCCGCATCACCGCCGTCTCCACCGTCCCCACCCTGCTCGCCCTGTGGCCCCAGGAGTGCCTGGACGCGGTGCGCCTGATCATCGTCGGCGGCGAGGCCTGCCCCGCCGAACTCGTCGAGCGCCTGGCCACCCCCGGACGCGAGTTCTGGAACACCTACGGCCCCACCGAGACCACCGTCGTCGCCACCGCCGCCCGCATGCTGCCCGGCCAGCCCGTGCGCATCGGCGCCCCCCTGGACGGCTGGGAGATCGCCGTCGTCGACCAGAACGGCCACCCCGTGCCCTGGTACGAGACCGGCGAACTGCTCATCACCGGCGTCGGCACCGCCCGCTACCTCGACCCCGCCAAGGACGCCGAGAAGTTCAGCCCCCACCCCGTCTTCGCCTCCCCGCGCGTCTACCGCAGCGGCGACCTCGTGCGCAACGACCCCGAAGGCCTCGTCTTCGTCGGCCGCGCCGACGACCAGGTCAAGCTCGGCGGCCGGCGCATCGAACTCGGCGAGATCGACGCCGCCCTCCAGGCCCTGCCCGACGTGCGCGCCGCGGCCGCCGCCGTCCGCAAGACCCCCGCCGGCGCCGACCTGCTGGTCGGCTACCTCGTCGCCCGCCCCGGCACCCACCCCGACCTCGCCGCCGCCCGCCAGCTGCTGCTGGAGCGCCTGCCCGCCCCGCTCGTGCCGGTCCTCGCCCTCGTCGAGTCCCTGCCCACCAAGACCTCCGGCAAGGTCGACCGCAACGCCCTGCCCTGGCCGCTGGCCACCACCGGCCGCCAGGACGCCGCGGCCGCCGGCCCCCTGGAGGGCACCGCCGGCTGGCTCGCCGGCCACTGGGAGGCCCTGCTCGGCATGGCCCCCGGCGCCGGCGACGACTTCTTCGCCCTCGGCGGCTCCAGCCTCACCGCCGCCCGCCTCGTCTCCGAACTGCGCACCCGCTACCCCGGCGTGTCCGTCGCCGACCTCTACGCCCACCCCGGCCTGAGCGCGATGGCCGCCCACCTCGACTCCCTCGCACCGCCGCACACCGGCGCCCGCACCCCCGAGGCCCCCGCGCCCCGCCGGCGCGACGTGCGCCGCACCCCCGCCAGCGCCGGCCTGTGGCAGACCATCGCCCTGTTCGGCCTCTTCACCCTCGCCGGCCTGCGCTGGGTCCTGGTCCTCACCGCCCTCGACAACCTCACCGGCGCCCACCTGCCCTGGGCCCCCCACTCCTCCTGGTGGCCCGTCCTCGCCGGCCTCCTCCTCTTCTACAGCGCCCCCGGCCGCACCCTGCTCGCCGCCGCGAGCGCCCGCGTCATCACCGCCGGCATCCGCCCCGGCAGCCACCCCCGCGGCGGCCACGTCCACCTGCGCCTGTGGCTCGCCGAACGCACCGTCGCCCTCTTCGGCGTCGGCGCCCTGCCCGGCACCCCCTGGGCCGCCCGCTACGCGCGCGCCCTGGGCTGCCGCGTCGGCAAGGACGTCCACCTGCACACCCTGCCCCCCGTCACCGGCCTCGCCCGCATCGGCACCGGCGCCGTCCTCGAATCCGAGGCCGACATCGCCGGCTGGTGGCTGGACGGCGACATCCTCCACCTCGGCCACGTCGAGATCGGCGAAGGCGCCCGCGTCGCCACCCGCTCCACCCTCATGCCCGGCGCCCGCATCGGCGCCGGCGCCGACATCGCCCCCGGCTCCTGCGTCACCGGCACCGTCCCCGCCCGCGAACACTGGCACGGCTCCCCGGCCCGCCCCGCCCCCGAGGCACCCGCCGGCTGGCCCGCCCACCCCGCCCCGCGCGCACGCTCGCGCGCCTGGAACCTCGCCTACGGCACCGGCCTGACCCTCTTCGGCCTCCTGCCGCTGATCGCCGCCGCCCCGGCCCTCGCGATCATCTACCCGATGATCGACGCCGACCGCACCCTGGGCCAGGCCATCCTCCAGCTCCTGCCCCTCACCATCCCCCTGACCGTCCTCACCCTCTTCTGCCACGCCACGCTCATAGTCCTGGCCGTGCGCCTGTTCTCCCGCCCCCTGCGCCCCGGCCACCACCCCGCCCACGGCAAGGTCGCCTTCTGCGCCTGGGCCGTCCACCGCCTCACCGACACCGCCCGCCGCACCCTCTTCCCCCTCTACGCCAGCCTCTTCACCCCGCTGTGGCTGCGCCTGCTCGGGGCGAAGATCGGCCGGCGCGTCGAGGCCTCCACGGTCCTGTCCCTGCCCGGCCTCATGCGCGTGGACGACGGCGCCTTCCTCGCCGACGACACCCTCGTCGCCCCCTACGAGGTCCGCGCCGGCTGGCTGCACCTGGGCCCCGCCCAGGTCGGCAAGCGCTCCTTCGTCGGCAACTCCGGCATCGTCGGCCCCGGGCGCCACCTGCCCGACAACTCCCTCGTCGGCGTCCTGTCCGACACCCCCGCCCACGCCCCCGAGGGCTCCTCCTGGCTCGGGCGCCCCGCCTTCGCGCTGCCCCGCGTCGCCGACACCGGCGGCGAGGCCCGCACCTACGACCCGCCCCGGCGCCTGATGTGGGCGCGCGCCGGCGTCGAGCTGTGCCGCCTGCTGCCGATCGTCCTGGCCGTTGTCCTCGGCGACTTCGTCCTCGCCGCCTTCCAGGAGATCCGCGACGACTACGGCGTGCCCACCGCCATCGCCACCGGCGGACTGGTCCTCGCCCTGGCCGCCGTCATCGCCTGCGCGCTGACCACCGCCGCCAAGTGGCTGCTCGTGGGCCGCTTCCGCACCGACGAGCACCCCCTGTGGTCCTCCTTCGTGTGGCGCAACGAGCTCTACGACACCTTCGTCGAGGAACTCGCCATGCCCTTCGGCGGCTCCAGCATCACCGGCACCCCCTACCTCAACCTGTGGCTGCGCAGCCTGGGCGCGCGCATCGGGCGCGGCGTGTGGTGCGAGACCCACTGGCTGCCCGAGAGCGACCTCGTCACCGTCGAGGCCGGCGCCAGCGTCAACCGCGGCACCGTCCTGCAGACCCACCTCTTCCACGACCGCGTCATGCGCCTGGGCACCGTCCACCTCGGCGCCGGCTCCACCACCGGGCCGCACTCCATCGTGCTGCTCAACTCCGCCCTGGGCGAGGGCAGCACCGTCGGCCCGGCCTCCCTGGTCATGCGCGGCGAGAACGTCCCCGGCTCCACCCGCTGGCTCGGCAACCCCGTCGCCGCCTGGAACGCCGACCCCACCCCGCCCGCCGGCCGCCGCGCCGGCCGGGGAAGGCGCCGCGCCACGGTGTGACCCAGGTCATAGCCGAGAAGCGATGAGTGCGCGGTGCGATCACGGTCTTAACCCGTGAAACGCACCGCGCACCGCTTCGTGTGCCACCCCGGAAGGACACCGCACCATGACCGCCACCCCCGTGAAGGGCCCCGCCGCCTACTTCCCGTCGATCGAGAAGAAGTACGGCCGCCCCGTCGCCGAGTGGAAGGACCTCATCCGTACCTCCCCGCTCACCAGGCACATGGAGCTCGTCGCCTGGCTCAAGACCGAGTACGGCCTGGGCCACGGCCACGCCAACGCCCTCGTCGCCCACACCCTCGCCGAGAGCGCCGGCGCCTGAGCGGGCCTGAGCGGGCCTGAGCGGGCCTGAGCGGGCCCTGGACCGGCGGGGGGGCGGGGGCCGCCTCCGGCACGATCGGATGGAAGGCGGCCCCGGCCCCGGCACGGGCGGGCATCGACATTGGCGCCCGTGCGGTGGTGCCGGGACCCATTCGACAACTTCAACAGCTGTTGAAGTCAACCCCGGACTCTCCGTCAGGCCCGCGCGGGCGCCAGCCGTCCCGGCATCCGCCAGCCCTCCGCCAGGCGCGAGGGCGCAAGGCGCCGCCCGTCGCCGAAGAACTCGCAGAACTTCATGATCAGCGGGTCCCAGCCGACCGGGTCCACGTAGTGGTCGCTGCCGGGCACCAGCAGCCGCTCGTCCACGTGCGCGCGCACCACCTCCACCTCGAAGGCGGTGCACCGCTCGTTGCCCGCCAGCGGCGTGGCCGCCGCCAGCCGGCACTCCAGCTGCACCGGGCACTCCGCCGCGCGCGGCGCCCGCACCAGCTCCCCGGGCAGCTCGGTCAGCCCCGCCGCCTCGAACTTGCGCGGCTCGTAGCGGTAGCCCTGCTCCCGCCGGTACTCGGAGACGACCGGATTGCCGGTCAGCAGCGCCAGCCGGTCGACGGCGTCGACCATCGCGGACGAGGGCAGGTTGAGCACGCACTCGCCCTCGCGCAGCAGGTTCGCGGACGTCTGCGCGCTGTTGCCCAGCCCCAGCAGGCACGAGTGGCCCAGCCACCACGCGGACGACATCGGCGCCAGGTTCGCGCTGCCGTCCGCGTTGCGGGAGCCGATCAGCACCACCGGGGTGCCGAAGTAGAGGACCTTGAGATCGGTGACCTTGTGCATGCCCCCGACTCTGCCGCCGCCCCGCCGCCCGCGCTGGCGGGGATCGGACACGGCGCTCGGGAGCCGCTAGAGGATGTCGCCGTGGGTGGCGACCATGCGGGCCTGGCCGTCGGTCAGGCGGTAGGACAGGCCCACCACGCCCACGCTGCCCTCGGCGACCTTCGCCGCCAGCACCTGCGAGCGCTCCAGCAGCAGGTCCACGCTCTGACGGATGTGCTCGTCGACGATCGCGTCCGGGTCCTCGATGCCCGCCGCCCTGGCCGACACCACGCTCGACGTCACCCGCTCCACCACGTCGCGCACGAAACCGCCCGGCAGCCGGCCCTCGTCCACCGCGTCCAGGGCCGCCGCCACCGCGCCGCACGAGTCGTGGCCCAGCACGATCACCAGCGGGCAGTCCAGCACGCTCACCCCGTACTCGATGCTGCCCAGCACCTCGGGACCCGCCACGTGCCCCGCCGTGCGTACCACGAACAGGTCGCCCAGACCCTGGTCGAAGATGATCTCGGCCGCCAGGCGGGAGTCAGAGCAGCCGAACAGCACCGCGAACGGACGCTGCGCCGGGGCGAGCGCGGCCCGGCGCCCGGCGTCCTGGTTGGGGTGCTCGGGGGAGCCGGCGACGAACCGGGCGTTGCCCTCCAGCAGCGTCTGCAGGGCGTGGCGGGGGCCGGATATCGGGGAGGAGATCATGCCAGCACCCTAGATCGCCCCCGCCCGCACCCGCAGGGCGGGGGCTGCGGCGCAGGTCGGCGGCCCGGGCGGCCCGCAGGTCAGCCCGCCGGCCGGCCCGTGGAGACGACCAGGCGCACCGTCGAACCCGCCGGGACCACGGCGCCGGCGAACGGCCCCGTCGACACGACCCTCCCGGCGGGCACGTTCTCGTCCGCCACCTCCTGGACCTCCCCGCGCAGGTCGGCCTCCCGCAGCACCTCCATGGCCGCCTCCCGGGTGAAGCCCGTGAGCGCGGGGACCGTCACCGGCGGGCCCTGCCTGGTGGGCATGGACTCGGGCGGCTTGGCGAGCGGCGAGACGAGATAGGGGATGCCGTCGGACGGGGCGGCGGGGCCCGGAAGGTAGGGGGTCGGAAAGAGTTGCTTCGGGGTTGCCGGTGCTGCCGGGGTGGTCGCGGGCGGGGACGAGGGTGGCGGCGCGGACGGGGAGGCGGCCGGGGCCTGAGCCGCCGGGCGCCCCCCGGCGCCCGGCGCAGACGGGGAGGCGAACAGCAGCCCGCCCGCCACGACACCGGCCGCCACCGCGACGGCCACCGCCCCGGCCACGGCGGTGCGCCGGCGCGCGGTGCGCCGCACGATGGCGGCGGCGTCGACGGCGGGGACGGGGGCACGGTCGGCGAAATCGGTCATGGCGGCGAGCAGCTCCATCTCGAACTCGGGATCGGGGGGCGGCAGTCGGGTCATGGGGCACCTTCACGCGAAGTCGAGGCAACGGGCGGCGAGGAGAGGGGCGGGTCCTCCTGGCGGGGCAGGACCTCGCGCAGCCGGGCCAGCCCGCGCGCGAGTTGGGAGCGCACCGAACCCGGCGAGATGTCCAGCGCCTGCGCGATCTCCCGGTCGCCCAGGTCGTGCAGGTAGTACAGGACCACCACCGTGCGCATCCCCATCGGCAGCGTGTGCAGCGCCGCGACGAGTTCCTCGCGCAGCTCCACCGACCGGTAGGCGTCGCGCGGATCGGCCGGCTCCCCGTACCCGGACGGCGCCAGCGGCGCGGTGCGCTGGCCCGGGCGGTTCAGGCGCCGGTGGCGGTCGTTGGCCAGGTTGACCAGGATCCGCCGCACGTACGCCTCCGGCGCGTCCGAGGCGGCCACCTTCCGCCAGTGCCGGCACGCCCGCTCCAGCGTCTCCTGCACCAGGTCCTCCGCCGCGTGCGCGTCCCCCGTCAGCACGTACGCCGTGCGGAACAGCGCCCCCGACCGCTGCTCCACGAAAGCGGCGAAGCCGATCCCGGGAGCGGCCCTGCGCAGCCTCACCCCGTCGCCCCCGTTCTCCGTCGGCCTGTTGTCCTGGCATTGCGTCATGACTGCGCCGGGGCGTCTTCTGCTGCACGGCATAGGGTGAATGTGGCGCAGCTCACATTCCGTCGGCCGTGCCGGGGACGGGGGCAACCGGCGGGCCCCGCGCGGTGTCTTCGTCCTCGACGACGGGCGGGCGGTGACGGCCCGTCGCCCGTCCCGACGATCCGGGGGATCCGATGCGCCCGCGCTTGCTGCCGATGGTGGCCGTGTCCGCACTGCTGACGTCCTGCGGCGCCGGCACGACGGCCGCCGTGCCCGCCGCCGCGACGGCGAACTGCCGTGCCGCGGACCTGACGTGGACGCTCACCCTGCTCACCGCCGAGGGCACGACCGCGCCGGATCCGGCGAACGCCGAGCTCGCCGCCGTCAACTCCGGCACCCGGCCCTGCGCCCTGGCCGGCTACCCGAAGCTGGAGTTCCACCGGGGCAAGGGACCGCAGGCCCGGGGGAGCGGCGAGGGCGGCCTGGCCGCGGTGACGCTCGGCGCGGACCGGGCGGCGGTGTTCGCGCTGCGCTGGCCCGGGACGGACGGCAAGGGCCCCGGCGGCACCTGCACCCCGCGGGTCACCACCGCCACCGCCACGGTGGCCGCCCCGGGCGAGGCCGCCGCCGTCCGCGTCCCGGTGACGGACCGCAGCGGCAAGCCGGCCGAGGCCACCGTCTGCGGCCCGGAGGTCCGCATGAGCCCGCCCGCCACCCGGTAGGTCAGGTGGCGGCGGGCAGGTGACGGCCCGCGGCGAGGGCGGCGACCGTGCGCAGCCGCCGGTAATAGGCGGCGCAGTACTCCTCGTTGAGCCGGGGCACGATCGCGTCGAGGTCGGCGATGCACGCCCACAGCACGGCGGCGCCGTCGCCGTCGAGGCCGCCGTTCAGCTCCCGCAGGACGAGCCCGGCGACGTTCGCGTCGAGGAGGACCAGGTCCACGCCGTCGACGTCCACGCCGCGGAAGCTCTCGGGAAACGGCGTCTCCAGGTGCGCCTCCCACAGCCGGTCGAGCCGCTGCACGGGCGGCGGCGGTGCGGGGCGCAGGAGCAGGCGGACGGCGTCGAAGACGGCGCGCACCGCGGCGACGGCCCGCTCGGGGCCGACGGCGCCGCTTGTCACGGCGCCCTGCGCGAGCCGCTCGCGCAGCCGTACGGCGCGGTCGACTTCGGCGGCGAGGCCGGGGGCCAGGAGCCCTGCGGCGGCGGCCCGTTGGACCCGGACCCGCAGCGGCTCGTCGGCGCCCGCGGGTTCGGCGAGGACGTGGTTCAGGGCGAGCAGGCCGTGCGTGACGGCGACGGTCGCGAACTCGTAGCGGTGGTAGGAGTGCCGGATCAGCTCGCGGGAGGTCTCCAGCGCGCTCGCGACGTGCATCGGCGCGCCGTCGGGTACCACCAGGTCGCCGATCAGGGCCTGCATGCCCGCGTAGTGCGGGGCGACGCCCCACGAGCGCGGGTCGGGGGCGGGGGAGGGGGCGGTCATCGCGGCAGTCTCGCCCGCCGGCGGCCTGAGGTGCCACCGGATTCGCCGGGTCAAGGGAGGATGGGGACATGACGACTCGTCCGCCCGTGCCCGTGGCCGCCCGTGACGCGCTGGAGGGGCTCGCCCTCGGGGACGCGTTCGGGGAGCGCTGGTTCCCGCTGTTCCGCACCGCCCCCGAGGCCTACCGGGACATCCGGGCGCGCCGCACGCCCGAGGAGTCGCCCTGGCACTGGACGGACGACACGGCGATGGCCCTGTCCGTCCACCGGGTCCTGACCGTGCACGGCACCGTCGACCAGGACGCCCTCGCCGCCGCCTTCGGCGCCACCTACCTCGCCGATGCCTACCGCGGCTACGGCGCCGGCATGCACCGTCTGCTGCCCGCCCTCGCCGGCGACCCGCCCTCCTGGCGCACCCGCACCCGCGAACTCTTCGACGGCCAGGGCAGCTTCGGCAACGGCGCCGCGATGCGGGTCGCGCCGCTGGGCGCGTGGTTCGCCGGCGACGCCGAGGAGGCCGCCCGGCAGGCGGCGCTGTCGGCCGAGGTCACCCACGCCCACCCCGAGGGCGTGGCCGGGGCGGTCGCGGTGGCCGTCGCCGCCTGCCTGGCCGCCGCCTCGCGCGGCGGCCCGGCCCCGGACGGCGAGGAGTTCCTCAAGCAGGTCCTGCGGCACACCCCCGCGGGCGAGGTCCGCAACACCCTGGCCCTGGCCTGCGCGGTGCGCCCCGACGCCCGGCCCTGGCGCGCCGCCGACCTGCTCGGCAACGGGCAGCGCGTCAGCGCCGCCGACACCGTCCCCTTCGCCCTGTGGTCGGCCGCCGCGCACCTCGACAGCCTCACCGACGCCCTGTGGAGCACGGCCGAGGGCCTCGGCGACGTCGACACCACCTGCGCCATCACCGCCGGCACGGTCGCCGCCCGCACCGGCCTTTCCGGCGCCGACCCGCTGTGGCTCCAGCGGCGCGAGGCGCTGCCGGAGTGGACGGCGCAGGGCTGACACCCGGCCGGGCACAACGGGCGGACCCGCGTGCCGGGCGGTCGGCACAGCGGACGCCGTGATCACGGGGCCGGCTACGGTGGCCCGACCGTCCGGCGGACGGTCTCGAACTGGACCACCTCGATGCGTGGCGTGCCGTCCGCGTCCCGGGTCAGGCGGACCGTGTTCTCCACCAGCAGCCCGCCGGTCATCACGTAGGTGCCGTCCGGCAGGATGCCCAGGGGCATGGTCCGTGGGCCGAGGCGGAGGTTGAGGTCGGGGCCGTCCTGGGTGAGCCGGTAGCCGCCTTCGTAGAAGCCCAGGTGCGGCGCGGTGATCGTGGGGTCGGTCGGGCGGGTCCGGCCGCCGAGGGTGCGCAGGGCCTGGACGGCGGCCAGGTACTGGGCGTGGGCCTTGGCCGGGACCCCCTTGTTGAGGCCGAACCTTTCGCCGAGCAGCAGGTTGAGGACGTAGAGGTAGAAGAACGTGCCGGTCGGGGACGGGTTCATCGCGTTGAGCACGACCAGCCCGAGGTCGTGTTCCGGCAGGAAGCCGATGAATGAGGTGAAGCCGTCGATGCCGCCGTTGTGCCAGATCAGCGAGGTCCCGTCGCAGTACCGGTTGTGGATCCAGCCCATCGCGTACCCGGATTCGGTGACGTCGGGGTCGAGTTCCGGTGAGACGGGGACCGGGATGTGCGGTTTCCAGCACTCGGCGAGGTTCCCGGCCGACACCACCCGGTGGCCGTTCACGGAGACGCCGCGCCGCAGCTGCAAGCGGACGTAGGACGCCATGTCGTCGAGTGAGGCGAGGGTGCCGCCGGCGGGAGCGTAGCTGCCGACCGGCCCGTAGGCGAGCAGTGCGTTCGTGCCGGCGAGGTCGGGCCCGTGGCCCCGCATGAAGTCGGTGACCAGCCCGCGGGGGTCGTCGGCGATCCCGGCGCCGGCCATGCCGGCCGGCCCGTACACCCGCTCCCGCAGGTCGTCGGTGAACGCTGCGGTCAGTCCGTCTCCGGACACGCCCGAGCCGAGTAGCGGCAGGTAACCGGCGGCGGAGTACACGGTGTTGTTGTAGATGAACGTGGTGTCGGGAGGGGCCGCGACCGGGAGCGTGGCCAGGGACCGGAGCAGCTGGGGGGCTGTCGGGTCTCCTTCGTGGAGACCGGACAACGCCGGGGGCTCGTCGATCCCGGTCGCCATGCCCAGAAGGTCGCGGACCTTCAGGGTGCGTGTCAGCTCGTCGGTGGGTGCCCGGAAGCCCGGCCAGGCGTCGACGACCCGTTGGTCCCACGCCAGTCGTCCCTGGTCGACATGGGTTGCCACGAGCAGTGAGGTCATGGACTTGGTCGTCGAGGCGACCAGGAACCGTGTCGAGGGCGTGACCGGGGCGTCGGTCCCCGCCTCGCGTACGCCGAGCGGCAAGGTCAGCAGCACGCGGTCGCTGCTGACCACGGCCACTGCCGCGCCGACCAGGCCCATCGCGGCGAACTCGGCCTTCACCCGGTCGGCGAACGACTCCCATCCGTCGGCCGCACCCGCCGCACCCGCCGCACCGGCCGCACCGGCCACACCTGCCGTACCTGCCACACCTGCCGTACCTGCCGTACCCGCCGCTCGCGCCGACGACGGCCAGGAGCCCGGCCCGCCCGCCAACCCGCCCGCCACCAGCGCCCGGAGCACCGTTCTGCGCGTCGACCCGGTCGATGTGACCGCAGCCGTGGAGCCGAGATCCAAGACTGTCCCTTTCGCCACCAGGGGCAGGAGGCTTCGGACAGCAGGGCCTCCCAGCCGCCTTATTACGGAAGCAGCAGCCCTCGGGGGCCCGCCGCCCCAGGCTAGTGACACCCCCGCAACGGCATCCCCGGGCACTCCGTCCCCGGCCGAGAACCTCACCCGATTGATCCGTTCAACCAGCGAGCCGGAGCACCCGGTCACCGTGGCTCGGCAGCGCCTTCGGGCGCTCGAAGGCGGCCGGGGCGGGCGGCCGTCCCGGACGGGGGGTCAGTTCCCGGGCCCGTCGGAGCGGCCCAGGCGTATGTAGGTGACCAGGGCCTGGACGAGCAGGGCCAGCGCCACCGCGGGGACCACCGGCCACGGCACCACGTGGGCCATCGCCAGGATGGTCAGGAGCAGCAGCGCGGGGAACAGCACCGGCAGCACGGAGATGACGGCGACGCGCACCCGTACGCGCCTGGGCATGGCGCTCATGCGTCACCCCGGCGGGCGAGGTCGAGGAAGTCGGCGAGGTCGCGCCACTGGTCGGCGGGGGCGTCGTTCTGGCCGGAGACGGCGGCCGGGTCCTCGCGCCAGGCGCCGCGCACGGCGCCGGACAGGGCGCGGTCGCCGCCTGAGAACAGGGCGCCCAGTTCGTCGATGCGCCGCACGACGCGCTGGACCTCCTGGCCGGCCGGGTCGGCGCCGGCCTGGCGCAGGGCCTCGGCGCGCCGGTAGAGCTGGGGCCACTCGATGTCGAGGTAGTAGTGGGCGGCGGGGCCGAGTGCGGCGGCGTGGTCGCGCAGGGCGTCGATCTGGTCGTCGTCGAGGTGGCGGCGCAGCGCGGGTTCGGTGCCGGGGGTGCCGGCGCCGCGCATGGCCTGCAGGACGCGGATGAGGGCGGCGGTGTCGGGGGTGCGTTCGGCGGCGAGTTCGCCGTGGATGTGGGCCAGGCGCTCGCGCAGCGCGGTCAGGGAGGCGAGGGCGGCGTCGATGCCGACGAGGTGTTCGCCGACCAGGCGCAGCGGGTCGATGCCGGCGTCCAGGCAGGTGGCGATGGTCTCCAGGCCGAGGCCGAGGCGGCGCAGCGCCAGGACGAGGTAGAGGCGCACCACGTCCTGTTCGGTGTACTCGCGGTGTCCGGAGGGGGTGCGGCGGGAGGGGCTGAGGAGGCCGATGTGGTCCCAGTGGTGCAGGGTGCGCACGGTCAGCCCGCTCGCTTCGGCGAGTGGGCCGACCTTCCACGTCTGTTCGGAGGTCATGGCGTAACGATGCCTCCTGACGTCGGGTGAGGTTCAAGCCCGCGGTGCCGACAGGATTGCGCGCAGGACGGTGAGCAGGTGGGTGTCGTCGGCGGAGCCCTTCGGCGCCTGGATCGGCTGCTGCCAGGCGATGTGGCCGTCGGGGCGCACGAGGACGGTGTGGTCCAGGGGTGCGGTGCGGACGGTGACGGGCAGGCCGACGGCGGTGGCGGCCGCGGCCTGGCGCCGGCGGGCGCCGTCCGGGTGCGGGGTGAGGAGGGTGAAGCCGGGGCCGACGAGGTCGAGCGTGGAGCGGCCGTCGGGCAGGGGGCGGTGGGGCAGGCGGGCACCGGGGCCGCCGTCGGGGCGGGTGCGCTCGGGGTCCACGGGCGGGCGCGCTTCGCCCTCGACGACGGCGGTGGAGCGGTAGGCGGCGGTGAGCAACAGCTCGTCGTCGATGCGGTAGCTGGTGCGGGCGCGGGAGTTGGCGAGCGACAGCTCGGTGACGGCGAGGGCGACGGGGCGGCGCTCGTCCTGGTAGGTGTCCAGCAGCGCCCGGCCGGCCGTGCCGTCCAGGACGGCGGCGAGCTTCCAGGCGAGGTTGTCCGCGTCGCCGATGCCGGTGTTCATGCCGTGCCCGCCGGTGGGCGGCATCACGTGGGCGGCGTCGCCCGCCAGCAGCACACGCGAGCGGCGGTAGGCGGTGGCGGTGCGGGCGTCGCAGCGCCAGGTCGTGGTGTCGCGGACGGTGACCGGCAGGTCCGCCAACCCGGCCGCGTCGCGCACCAGTCGGGCCAGGCGCTCGTGGTCCCCGCGCAGTTCGGCAACGTCGTCCTCGGCGGGGTCGTACGGGTGCTGGTAGATCCACTGCCGGTCGTTGTCGACGGCCAGGAAGCCGCCGCGGCCGGGGGCGGTGAGGAAGTACGAGGCGCTGGCCCGGTCGGCGACCACCGGCCCCAGCGGCGCCTCGAAGCGCACGCTCAGGAAGTGGCCCAGGCCCGTGAGCCCCTCCATGGCGATCCCGGCCCCGGCACGCACCGGGCTGGAGGCGCCGTCGCAGCCGACCAGCCACTGCGCCCGCACGGTGCGGCGCTCCCCGCTGTCGCGGTCCTCCAGGAGTGCGTCCACGCCGTCGCCGTCCTGGGTGAACGACACCAGGCGGGTGGCGAAGCGGACGGAGCCGGGGGCGAGTTGGCGGGCGCGGCGGGCCAGGATCGTCTCCAGCACGTCCTGCGGGCACAGCAGCCCGGGGGAGGGGGTGCGCTCGGCGCCCTCGCCGGCGGCGGGGGCGAGGCCGGTGCGCACGAAGTCCGGGTCGACGAGGTCGCGGCCGCGGTAGAAGTACACGTGCGAGGACGGCAGCCCGGCCCGGCGCACCTCCTCCTCCAGGCCCAGACGCCGCAGGACCTCCATCGAACGGGCCGACACGCCACGGGCCTTGGGGTGCAGCGAGGTGCCCGGACGGGCCTCGACGAGCAGGTGCTCCACGCCGTACCCGGACAGCAGCAGCGACAGGGCCAGCCCGACCGGGCCCCCGCCGACCACCAGGACGGGCGTCGTCTCGGGGATGTGCATGCGGGGCCCTCGCTCTCTCGTAACGCTCAACTTGTTGTTTTGACGTTACCATCGTGACGTGGAGAACGATCAAGCGAATAACCCCGAGACCCCCGGCGACCCCCGGGACGACCGCCCCCGCGGCCTGTACTTCCTCACCGACCTCGCCAACGCCGTCCGCGACGACCCCGACCTGCCCGCCGCCGACCTCCGGGCCCTGCTCGCCCGCCACGGCGGCCCCGAGCTCATCCGCGCCGACGCCGACGCCGACGCCGACGCCGACGCCCGCGAACTGCGCACCGCCACCGCCCACCTGACCCGCATCCTCGACCTCGACGACCAGGACACCGCCGCCGACGCCATCAACGCCCTCCTCGACCGCCACCCGCCCCGCCCCCGCCTCGTGCGCCTTCCCGGCCGCCCCTGGGCCCTGCACACCCAGGCACCCCCCGACGCCGGCCCCACCCACTGGCTGCTGTCCACCGGCGCCCTCGCCCTCGGCCTGTGGCTCACCGAACGCGGCCGCTGCGCCTGGGGCCGCTGCGCCGCCGACGGCTGCGGCCGCTACTTCATCGACACCGGCCGCCGCACCCCGCGCCGCTACTGCAGCCCGCGCTGCGCGACCCGGGTGCGCGTGGCCGCCCACCGCACGCGGCGCTCGGACGGCTGACGGCGGGCGGCGAGCGGCGGGCGGCGGGCGGCCTTCGGGGGCTGGGGGCCGGGGCGGCCGGCGGACCGTGCGTCCAACCGGCCGCTTGGACGCTTCGTATGCTGGCCCCATGGGATGGGACACCGCGAAGACCAAGAGGCTGCTGCTCGACGCCGCCGTGGACGAGTTCGCCGCACACGGCCCCGAGGGTGCGCGCATCGACCGCATCGCCGCCGCGGCCGGCGTCAACAAGGAGCGCATTTACCCCTACTTCGGCGGCAAGCGGCAGCTCTTCGACGCCGTGGTCCAGCGCGAACTGGAGCAGCTCGCCGCCGCCGTGCCGATGGCGGAGGACGACGGATACCCGGTCGACCTTCCCGAGTACGCGGGCCGCGTCTTCGACTACCACCTCGCCCACCCGCACCTGCTGCGCCTGCTGCAGTGGGAGGCCCTGTGCGGCGAGCCCGGCGCGGAGGTCGCGGGGCAGGAGCGGCGGGCCGCGTACTACGCGCAGAAGGTTGCCGCGCTCGGCGGCGCCGGAGGGTCCGGGGCGCAGCCCCGCCCCGAGGACCTGCTGTACGCCGTCGTGGCGCTGGCCGGCTGGCAGTTCGCGGCGCCGCAGCTGGCCCGGATGATCCTCGGCGGGACGGCGCAGGAGGATCCGGCGGCCCGTCGCGCCGCCGTCGTCGACCTGGTGCGCAGGCTCGTGCGCTGACCTCCGGGTCTCCTTGCCCTCGGGGGTTCTTGCCCTCGGGTGCCGTCGCCTTCGGGGGTTCTCGCCCTCGGGTGTTGTCGGCGGGCCGCATTTCCAACTGGCCGGTTGGAGGTGCGGCCCTTTCGCGCTAGTCTCCAACTCGTCAGTTGGAGTTTCTTCCGGCAAGGAGCCGACCGTGACCGTCATGCCCGCGCGCCCGCACGCCGCCCTCGTCCTGATCGAGTTCCAGCGCGAGTGGCTCGACCCCGAACACGGCGCCCTCCACCGCCTCGTGGCGGACCGCGACCTGCTCGACACCGCCGTGCGCGGTGCCGCCACCGCCCTGGCCGCCGCCCGTGCGCACGGTGTCCCCGTCGTGCACGTCCCGCTCGTCCTCACGCCCGGCGCGCCGGAGCTGGCGGGCTGGACCCCGGCCCGCCTGGGGCTGCGCGCGGCGATCCCGGCGGCGGGCACCTGGATCGAGGGCGGTGCGGGCACCGGGTTCGCCGAAGGTTTCCGCCCCGGGCCCGGCGAGCCGGTCGTGCGCGGCCGTGCCGGGGCCAGCGCCTTCGCCGGCTTCTCCGATCTCGACCTGATCCTGCGCCGGCTCGGCGTCACCGACCTGTACCTGGCCGGGTTCGCCACCCACGTGTGCGTCGAATCCACCCTGCGCGAGGCCCACGACCGCGGCTACACCGCGCACGTCGTCCACGACGCCTGCGCGGCCTTCACCCGTGCCCAGCAGGACCACGTCCGCGAGCACGTGATCCACCACTTCGGCGCCGAGACCGACGCCGCCGCCTTCGCGGACGCGTGCGCGGGCACGGGCGGCTGGTGAGCGCGGGGCCCTATCCTCGACCGGAGGCCGTACGACGGGGTGGGAGCGGTAGTTGGGCAAGCAGGAGATGCGGCGCACGGTCGACGCGCCGCTGCGGCGGGCGGGCCTGGAGGTGCTGGAGGGCGGGGTGCCGCAGCCGGTCCTGCCGGTGTCCGTGGTGGGTTTCGCGCTCCACCGCGACCCCGGGCCGCAAGACCTGGGCCTGGTCTACGTCGACCGCGACGAACCGGACCTCGTCGCGCGGGCCAACCAGGGCTGGTACGAACTGGCCCTCTCCTGCGGCCTGTTCGGCGCCGACCGCGAGTTCCTGCTCGCCCTGCCCGTCCACCGCTTCAGCGCGCGGGCCGCGTCCCGGCACCGGCGCAAGCAGTGGCGCCGCGTGCGCCTGCTGGAGCGCTGGGACCTCATGGGCGCCGGCTGCTCGGTCACCGTCGGAACGCACGAACTCGGCCACCCCCAGCGCCTGCTCGGCTTCGGGCCCGGCCTGCCGGGGTTCGCGATGCTCTCCCTCGACGGCTCGGTGACCGTGCTCGGGACGACCGAGCAGAGCGGTATCGCCTTCCACGCGGTGTCCGACCCCGGGAAGACGGAGTCCGTGCGCGGCAGGCTCCAAGCGGCGGCGAACCGGGCGTGGGACCCGCGCGAGGAATGGTCAATGGGGGCGGTGCGGGCGGAGCGCGAGGAGGCCCGGGCCTGGCTGCTTCGTCAACAGGGCTGAGCGCGCGGGCTGTTCGCCGGAGCCGGAGCGCCGCCGCACCCCCGTGGCGGCGGCGCTCCGCTGCTCCCGTCCGTCCCCGGCCGGTGCGGCATCAGGCGGCGGTGGCGAGGGCGTAGTCGGGCAGGTCGATGTCGCCGGCCTTGGCGAACTGGGCGGCCAGGATGTTGCGCATCGGCCAGCGGCCCATCATCCGCATCGAGGCGGCGCGCAGGCGGATCATCGTGGCGCTGTTCGGGGCGTAGCCGTTCATGCCGCCGGGCGGCAGTTCCTGGGAGCGGGTGACGTAGGGGCGCATCAGCTCCTCGTAGCGGGCGAACGCGGCGCGGTGGCCGGTGCCGGCGGCGCGGGCGGCGGCGAGTTCGCCCGCCAGCAGGTAGGCGCCGACCAGGGCGAGGCTGGTGCCCAGGCCGGTGAGCGGGCTGGGGCAGTACCCGGCGTCGCCGACCAGGGCGACGCGCCCGCGCGTGTAGTGGTCGAGGTGGATCTGGCCGTAGGAGTCGAAGAAGAAGTCCTCGGCGCGGGCCATGCCCGCCAGCAGCCGGTCCACCTCCCAGCCGGCGCCCGCGAAGCGCTCGGCGAGCAGGCGCTGCTGGGTGGCGGTGTCGCGCCGGTCCAGGCCCAGCGGCGCGGAACGGAAGCTGAGCGAGGCCTTGATCTCGCCGGGCAGCCGACCGGGGCGGGCGCCGGCGACCAGGCCGCCGGGCGCGTTGTACATGAGGAACCAGCCGTCGAGGTCGATCCCGTCGCGGACGGTGAACCAGGCGTTGTAGCCGCCGAGCGGCCTGAAGTGGCCGTCGTCGCCGCCGAAGGCCAGGCGGCGCACCGTCGAGTGCAGCCCGTCGGCGCCGATGACCAGGGCGAAGCGGCGCGGTGCGGCCTTCTCGAAGGTGACGGTGACGCCGTCCGCGTCCTCGGCGAGGGCGGTGACGGTGTCGTCGAAGAGGTACTCCACCTCGTGGGCGGTGGAGCGGTACAGCAGGTCGGCGAGGTCGCCGCGCAGGATCTCGATCTCGGCGACGATGCCCTCACCCTCGAACAGCTCGACCGGCATCCGGGCCGTCAGCCGCCCCCTGCGGTCGACGAGTCCGAGCCCGCGCTGGTCGACGTTGAGCGCGCGGGCCTGCTCCATGAGCCCCATCCGCTCGATGACGGTGCGCCCCGCGCCGCGCAGGTCCACGTTCTGCCCGCCGGGGCGCGGGGCGGGCGCGCGCTCGACGATGACCGGGTTGAAGCCGCCCCGGCGCAGCCAGTGGGCGAGGACGGGCCCGGCGATGCCGCCGCCGGAGATGAGGACGTCGTTGGTGCTGCCGCCATCGGTGTCCGCGGCGTGCGTGGTGTGCGCGCTGGTGTTCTCCATGCCTCGAATGTACGGCGTACGCAGTGCACTCAACAAGCCCTATCTGCGGGGTTTCCGGCGGTAGCGCACTAGTGCACTAGGGTGCTCGGTCGGGCCCGCGGGGTGGCTGCGCAGGCCGCGCGGGGTGGGTGGTGCACTAGTGCGCTCGGCGGGCGGCGCAGAAATTTCTTCCCGCCGCCGGCCGGGGGCGGTGCCGGGCCGGTGCCGCCGCCCGTGGCCCGCCTCACGGCCCCGGGTGGCCGACCAGTTCGAGGCTGCGGCGCCACAGTTCGGCGCGGGCCGCCGGGTCGTAGGCCTGCGCGTCGGCCCGGGTCTCGCGGGTGCGGTCGAAGTAGCGGCCGGTGACGCCCGCCAGTGCCCGATCGGTCACCAGGCGGTGGACGGCGGCCACGCCCTCCTCCAGGCTGTCGACCGAGTAGCCCATCTCCTCCAGGACCATCTTGGTGGGCATGAACGTCGCCGGGTGCAGGCTGTTGACCGTCACCTCGCCGGCCGGCACGCGCGCCGCGAGCTCGAACCCGCAGGTGATCTGAACTCTTGGGTGCCAACCCCTGCTTTGGCTGGGGGCGGCCCATTTTTGGGCTCGGAGTCGCGAAGCGGCGCAGGTCTCTGCGTTGTCAGTGACGTGCGCTAGGTTGATCGCGGCTGTTGAAGGGGGGTGTTCCTCGTGTTGTCCGGGCGACGGTACCGTCTTGAACTCGATTCGGGGCAGGCTGAGTTGTGCGAGACATTCGGTGATGTCTGCCGTTCGGTGTGGAACACCGCTTTGGAGCAGCGCAGGGAGTACCGGCGGCGTGGGGCGTGGATGGACTACGTTCCGCAGGCTGCCGAGCTGGCGGAGGCGAAGCGGGAGTTCCCGTGGCTGACGGAGGCGCCTTCGCACGTGTTGCAGCAGACGTTGAGGGATCTGGACCGGGCGTGCCGGGAACACGGCACGTTCCGGGTGCGGTGGCGCTCCAAGGCCCGTTGGCGGCCGTCGTTCCGGTTCCCGGTGGGGAATCGGATCACGGTGGAGCGGATCGGCCGCAAATGGGGTCGGGCGAAGCTGCCGAAGCTCGGATGGGTCCGCTTCCGATGGTCCCGCCCGCTCGGCGGCCAGATCCGCTCGGCGACCGTTACCCGGCAAGGGCGGCACTGGTTCGTGTCGTTCCTGGTGGAGGACGGCAATCAGACCCCTGAGCGGCACGCGATGCCGAACGCCGCCGTGGGCGTGGACCGCGGCGTCAAATTCGCCGTGGCAACCAGCACAGGCGACTTCCACGACCGGCCGTATGTGACGCTGGGCGAGGCGAAGCGGCTGCGCCGCATGCAGCAACAGCTTGCCCGATGCACGCGCGGCAGCAACCGGCGCAAGGCGGTAGTGGCGAAGATCAACGCGATCACCGTCCGCGTCCGCAACCGGCGTGCGGACTTCTGTGCGCAGGCCGCCAACAAGCTGGCCACCCACAACGCGGTCGTGGTGCTGGAAGACCTCCGTGTAAAGAACATGACCGCCTCCGCCGCAGGAACAATTGAGCAGCCCGGCCGAGGCGTCCGTGCCAAGGCTGGACTGAACCGGGCCATCCTCGACAAGGGCTGGCACCTGCTCGAACTCGCGCTGCGCAATGCGGCGCGTACCACTGGCACTGCTGTGGTGCTGGTCAATCCCGCGTACACGTCGCAGACCTGCCACGCCTGCAAGCACGTGGACCCGAAGAACCGCGAGAGCCAAGCGGCCTTCGAGTGCACCGCCTGCGGACACCGGGACCACGCCGACGTGAACGCCGCGAAGAACATCCTCAACGCCGCAGGGCATGCGGTGTCAGGGCGTGGAGACCTCGGCACCAGCCGGTCCGTGAAACGCCAACCACCGGCCGCGCGCACCCGCGCGGAGGCAAAGCCCCCGCACGGCACACGCGGCCGGAATCCCCGTGCCTTAGGGCGGGGAGGAAGTCAACTGGGCGAGTTTGCTCCGGCAGTACGCCCCCATCCCGTCGTAGTCGCACTCCAGCATCAGGTCGCGAAGTCCACCGGCTGCTTCCCGGGCGAGGCCACATGCACGACCCGCGCCGGCGCGCGGCGGCGGCAGGAGTTCGAGCTCCCTGGCGATGAGTGAGCGACCTTGCGGCCCCTGCCCCGCGACCCCCGCGATCGTGGTCGACGTCGGCTGCGCCGGCGAGGACGCCCGGTTGGAGGTCGTCCCAGGGCACGTGGACGCGGCCCGCGCCCTGGGCATGGCCGCCTTCGTCCACACGGGCACCGCGCAGACCCACGCCCGGACCGGGGAGTTCGCTGTCGGTCCCGGTTCGTAGCATGAGCCGCATGTCGGACGCCTTCACCGTGCTGTGGACCCACTACACCTGCGACGAGCTGCGCAAGGCCGGCCTTGAGGGCCGGCGGCCCCCGGCCGCCTTCAGTGGCGCCCACTCCTCCCTGCCCGCCTGGTCGGGCGCCCGCGCCGGGGACGAGGTGTACGCGGTGCACGTCAAGCGGCGCGAGGTGTTCGTGGTCAGCCGCATGCGGATCGTCGACCGCGAACGGCGCGACTGCTGCGGCCCCGCCCCGCAGGCCTGGGGCGAGCGCTCCCACCCCGGCCACCACGACTGGTGGGCGCTCGGTGCCGGCGGCTGCGGCGCCGAGGTGGTCCACGTCGAGGCGACGCCCGTGCGCTTCGACCTCCCCGTCCCCGGCGACCTCCTGCCCCGCCTCACCTGGCGCAACCAGCGCGGCCGCACCCGGGGCCTCAAGTACGTCGTCGACGGGCGGCTCGAACGTGCCGTCAGCCTCCAGGGCTTCTACCGCCTGACGCCCGAATCGGCCGCCGAGCTCGCGGAGTTGGCCGACGGCGCGTGAACGCCCGCGTGCCCGGCACGGAGGTCCCTGCCGGGCACGCGCGTGGTGCGTGGGGTCAGCTGAAGGACACCTCGTAGACGCCGACGGAGGTGGGGGTGAAGCGGGCGGTGCCGGTGAGGCCCTCGTACCGGAGGGTGCCGCCGGTGACGATGGCGTCGAAGTCCTTGAGGTCGGCTCCCGGCTTCGGGACGGGGATGACCGCGTCGAGGGCGATCTGGGCGCCGTCGCTGAACTTGAGGATGCTCGTGCACAGCACCTGGTCCGCGCTCGTGCCGGTAGCGTCCTTGTTGCAGTTGGCGTAGGCGGTGCCGAGGTTCTTGCCGTCGACGTCCTTCATCGTGGCCCTGCCGCCGAAGGCGTTGCCGAGCCCCTGGGGGGCGCCGCCGAGGTCGGCGGTGCCCGTGCTGTCGAGGGTCATGTCCGGCACGGACACTGCCCTGGTCGCGCGGTGGGCGCCGGCCTGGGGCTGGCTGTCCGCCATGGCGGGCACGCTCAGTGCTGCGGTCGTGCCGAGCGCCAGAGCGGCGGCGGCGACGGTGAGGGAGCGCTTGACGGACATGACGCGGCGCATGGGGTTCCTTTGGTAGTCCGGGCGATGCTTTCGGGTTGAGCACCCGGAAGCCGGTGGAAGTCGACCACACACGGTGATCCCCCGGCCGACCGTCGTCCCTGCGTGTCCTGCCGGGCGGCGCGGCGCGCAACCCTTGCGGGGCAAGGGATGGGGACGTCTACGAACGGTCCGGCTGTGCCGTCCGGGCGGTCACGCCCATCACCCGTACGGGCCGTGAAGTTCACCCGCCCGGCACAGGGCCCCGGGCCCCGGGCCCCGGGCCTGAAGCACGTTGTCGACGGCCGCCTGTAGCGTGCAGGGCTTCTGCCGCCTCACCGAGGAGTCCGCCCGCGACCTGGCCGCCCTGCGCAGGAAGTCGGCCTCGTCGACTTCCTGCGCAGCGCCGGTCATTGCTCAGGGAGACCGCCGCGTGACCTACTCGACCACGGCCCGGGTGGCGGTGCCGCGCGTGAGCGGTACCGCCACCCGGGTCCATTGGACGAGGCGGTCGAGCACTGCGAGCACGACGTCCTGGCGCCCGGGCGGCAGGAATGGCCAGGTCAGCCAGGCCGGGGCGGACAACAGCACGACCGCCAGGAGCGGCAGCGCGAACAACGCGACGAGAAAGGGGCGTGACAACCACGCAGGCATGCGTCGACCTCCAGATGAATCCCACACAAGGGGAACCGTGCCGGACGGCGACGCAAACTGGGCACCCCACGCGCTCAAGCGCGTGCAGCCTCCGGCCAGAGCCGACATCCGGTGATGCGGTCCGACTCTACCCGCAACTCGGCCCTGCCAAGGGACGGTTGAGTGCAAAGTTGGCGAGGAGTCCCGGGGCTGTCGAATGCGCCGACTCAGGCGGCGGCGCGGATGGCGGTGCCCCGGGACCAGAGTTCCTCGACGTGCTCGGCGAAGCGGCCGAACATGCCGTCCTCCTCCCTGCGCCGGATGTGCATCATCGGCGAGTCGTGGCCGACGGTTCGGGCGAGGTGGGGAGTGACGAGGGCGTGCTCGTCGAAGCGGAAGACGGAGAGCCCGATGTGATTCGGCCCGTCGTCGAGGGCGCTGAAGCGGGCCTCGACGCCGTCGGTATCGGCGAGTTCGGCGAGGTGGGCCAGGGTGATCCGGATGCGGGCGGAGACGGTGAGGGCCGCGTCCTCGATCCGCTCACGGCGGCTGGTCGTCTCGGAGCCGGGATCCCCGAGGAGGACGCGGACCCGGCAACCGGCCTCGGCCTTGCGCCGGAGAGTCCGGGGGAGGCCCGGCTGCTCCAGCCAGAGGAAGTAGTTGGTGTACCCGGCGAGGAAGATCTCGGACCACGCCTCGGCGATCAGCTGCGCCCAGACCGACTGAGGGCAGGCCGAGCGGTACGGATAGACGGCGAACACCCCTCGCTCGTGCCCGGAGTTGGACGAGATCACTCGTGGTGTGGAGTGAGAAGTCGGCGGGGTCGACTTCTCACGTGAGCCGGCGGCCGTCGTGAGAGCGGATGTGGGGCGGTCCGGGACGGAGGGCGTCGAGGATGCGGACGGCATAGACCTCGCTCATGCGGCCGGCGGCTTCGTCGGGGGTGAGCCAGGCGACGGCGGTTGTTTCGGCGGAGAGGCACTCGGCGCCGCTCTCGGGGTGGCAGCGGAAGACGAGGGCGACGACGCCGCGGGCCATGTTCTTGTAGACGCCGGTCAGTTGGCCGACGGTGACGTCGATCCCGGTCTCCTCGCGAATCTCGCGGCGCAGGCCGTCTTCGACGGTCTCGGCGAGTTCCAGAACTCCGCCCGGTGGTTCCCAAGCACCGTTGTCGGCGCGACGGATCGCCAGCACGCGCCCATCCTCGCGGACGACCGCCCCCGCGACGGAGACGGAGTGCAGCGGTGTTGACCGGGAAGTCTCGGTGTCGCTGTTCATGGACGGGAGGGTAGGGCTTTGGCGCGTGGCTACTCGGCGGGCGGCGTGCTGTACCGGGCCAGGACTTCGTCGGCTGTGGACTTGTCGACCAGGCGGAGGTCCCACGGGCCGGTGTTCACGTCGAACTCCTTGCCGAAGCCGACCCACTTGCCGGACATGCGCCGGCCGGTCGGATCGATGAGGAGTTGAACGGCCCCGTGGTACCTGGCGCCCTGGTAGTAGCCGTCCTGCGCCGTCTGTTCGACCCAGGTGCCGGTGACGATGTTCCGGTCGATGGTCAGGTCGAAGGAGATCGGAGAGTCGGGATTGGACGACGCGCCGGGGAGCGATTGTCCGGTGATGCGGTTGCCGTGCTGCGCCAGGACTACGTGGTGAAGGCCGGTGAAGGTGCCGTCGCGGCTGCTGCTGTAGAACTCGTACCGGCTCAGCCATACCCCGGAATGGTCCTCGCCCGTTGGAGCGGGCGCCGTCTGCACCGGTATTCCGGGCTTGCCGTTAGCCATGTCGTGCCCTCCTGCGCCATCCAGGGTCACCCCCGAAGGTAGTTGCGGCGTTTCGAATCCGAGGCGGTCAACCGGGAGATTGGTGACAGCCTCAAGAGCACGAACGTACACCGGCCGGGGGGCCCGCACCTCCCCGGATTCCCACCGTTGGACCAGACGCTTGCTCGCCTCGTTGGGTTCTCCCTGCTCCGCCCCGGCCGTTCGCAGTCGCCTTGCGAACTCGTCTTGACTCAGTCGCAGACCGTGGCGCACGGCCCGCAGGGTCTCGTTCGGCGTTGTCACGGCTGCAGGATAAGCCCGATCACCGCCCAATGACGCCGAAATGACGTCTTGTCGGGCGCCTGAATGCCGTCCTCGTGCCGTCGCAATGGTCCGTCTGGTGGGGGCACGATCGGATGGCGCGCTGCTTGGGGCCGCGTGCGACGACGGCGACAGTAGCCAGTCCTCGGAGGTTGTCTTATGATCCGTGATCAGATTGCCAAGTCCCACGGGTACGGGGTGCGGTGGGACCCCGATGCCCGGTGTTACCGGGTGCGGAATGAGGTCACGGGGGAGTGGCTGCGCTGCGGCTCGACCGGTGAGCTCGCCTCTTTCCGTTCCTTCTGTGCCGCGTTCTCGGCGTGGCGGATGTTCGAGGTGCACCGCAGGACCGGTGTGTGATGGCCTCGATGTTCGACCGGGCGACTGCCGAGCAGCGGCGTGAAGCCGCGCTCGTTGCCGACGACTTGGCGGCCGTCCTCGCTCTGGGAGGGGTCAAGTTGCCCTCTCTGGAGGTGGACTGGGACTTCGGGCGCCGTACCGGCTGCTACCTGATCTCTCTCGGCGCCGCCCGTGTTCCGGAGGTGGGGCGGATCGTCGAACTGCTCCGCAAGGGGCTGCACTTCGAGCGCCTCGCCGCCGATGACGACTGAACTGGCCGCCCGCCTCCTCTGGCTGTTCGGCTTCGCTGCCCTGATCAACTGGTGTTTCTGGAACAGGAAGTAGCACCCCCCCATGCGCGACCCCCGCCTCCTCGCCAAGCCTCCCGTCTGCCGGCTCGGCTGCCTCGCCCTCGTCCGCAACCCCCGCGGCGACGTCCTCCTCGTCGACCCCGACTACATGGACGGGCTCATCCTGCCCGGCGGCGCCGCCCGCTCCAACGAGCCCCCGCACGAGGCCGCCGGCCGCCACCTCGCCGAGCAGACCGGCATCGGCCTGCGGCTCGCCGACGTTCTGGCCGTCGACTACACGCCCGCCGACCGCTACCTGGAGCGCCTCAACCTCGTTTTCGATGGCGGGATCACGGGTGCGCAGCCCGTCGCTGCGCCGCAGAGGCGCAGCGGGCTGCTGGGGGCGCGCTTCGTGCCGGTGAAGCAGTTGTCCGCCGTCATGGCGCCCGCGCAGGCGGGCCGTGTGGCGGAGGCGCTGGCGGGGCGGGCCGTGCCGTTGCTTCTGTGTGGGCAGCGTGCTTAAGCTTCGCGTCGATCATGTGTGCGAACGGCGAGGGAACTGCGAAATGGTGAGGCTCACGGAGCGCCGGCCCTGGGTACTGGGCGTCGGGGCGCTCGTCGCTGCCGGGCTCGGGACCGGCGGTGCCCTGCTGGCGTTCGGCGCCGGGGAGTCCGACCTCACGCAGACCCTGTGCGGGCAGCCGCGCGCCAAGGGCACTCCGCTCGGCGCGCTGCTGCCCAAGGGGCGTCCGGGCGTCGACGAGCGCAAGGCGCAGGCGGCGGGCAACGGGCAGGGCGCGCAGACGTCCTGCACGGTCTCCGTCGACGGCCAGGAAGCGCTGAGCATCGTCCTGTTCCGCCTCGGGCCCGACCAGCCGTCCGGCACCGACGGGCACGACCTGCGGGCCCTCGTGGGGCGCGGGCCGATCACCGGGGGCGGCGGGTCCGGCGTCACCGAGTACTGCGCGGGCAGCAGCACGGACATCGTCAGCGCCACCGTCCTCGCCCAGGGCGCGATCCGGCCCAAGCCGCACGCCGATTCCACCTCCTTCGACCACGCCCTGGGGCAGCTCGCGCAGGCCGTCGTCGCGGGGCAGCAGCAGGACGTGTGCCGTTAGCGGCCTGGACTCGCCGTGTCGTAGGCGCCGGGAGCGGGTGGGGCTCGCCCTGTCCCAACCTTCCTGCCGGCAGCGCGAGTTCAACCCGAGGGGTCGATCAGGTGCCGGTTCTCCCGGCTCCAGGCGAGGAGGGCCCGGAGGTTGTCGAGGTGTCCTTCGGCGACCCAGGTGGCCTGGGGTTCGTGGCCCTGTTCGGCCAGGCGCCGGTTGACGTCGATGTTCTGCTCCTGGACGGTGAGCACGGCGTCGACCAGGCCCGTCGTGTCGGTGAGGCCGTAGGCGGTGGCGAACACCTCCAGGCGGTGACGGCGGTCGGGCGGCTTCGGGTAGCGCAGCCACCGGGTGCACGTGTCGTCGTCGCGGAACGGCGCCGCGTATTCGAGGGCGTAGGCCACGTCGTGCAGCCGTGGTGCCGGACGTGCGTGGTCCCAGTCGATGATTCCCGCCGGCCGGGTGCCGTGCCAGACGGTGTTCCAGGGGCCGAAGTCGCCGTGGCAGACGACTTCGTCGCCGACCGGGCCGGCCGTCCTGGTGGACCAGCACGTCGTGTCCGGGGGCCGGTATCCGGCCACGGCGTCGTGGTAGTCGCGCAGGAGGCGGGCGAAGGTGATCAGGCCACGGTCGTCGACGACCTTGGCCCAGCCGTCCGGGCCGGATTCGCCGCCGATCCAGGTCAGCACCTCGCGGCCCTGCCCGTCGAAGCCGAGGACGCGGGGCGCGAGTTCGTAGCCGACGGCCTCCAGGTGGCGGAGCAGGCCGTGAACCGCCGGGGTCCACGGTCCGGCCGGCCGGTGGACCGTGTCGCCGATGCGCTCGACCCGGCCGAGATCTGGTGTGCTCACCTGGAAACCGTCGCGAGGAAACGGCCGTGACGCAACCGGTTATCGTGCCGTCGCACCGGCCCTGGCCGGATCGGCAGGGTCGTGGCGGCGAGACGCCGGGAAGGCCGGGGCCGAATGTGCCGAACGGCACTGATGGAGCGTCAGGGGCGGTTGTTACGGTTCCGCAGGAAGGTGAAGCGAAAGCCGGGAAACCGGGGGAACGGGGGACAACATGACGGCCGACGGGTTCGGACTGCTCGCCCGGGCGCACGACCACCTGCTCGCCGGCGTCCGCGCGGTGCCCGCGGGCGGGTGGGGCGCGCCCACGCTGTGCACCGAGTGGACGGTGTACCACCACGCCCGGCCGGACCAGCGGGCGCTGACGATGCGGATCACCGGCGCCGCGCCGGCCGGTGACCCGTTCGCCCCCGATCGGGCGGTCGAGGGCGACGCCGTGGCCGAGGTGGCCGAGTTGGAGCGGGTCCGCACGCAGGCGCGGGCCGCGGGGGAGTCGGGGCACGGGGCGGAGAGCGTCGGCACGCCCATGGGGCCGATGCCCGCCGCCCGGGGCGCCGCGGTGGCCGCGCTCGACGTGGCCGTGCACGCGTGGGACATCGCCGTCGCCACCGGCCGGCCGCTGCCGTTCGACGGCGCGCCGGCCGAGGGGCCGGGGGAGCGTCGGGGCGTTCCTCATACCCGTCGTGCGCGACGGCTTCGGCACGTTCGCCGCCGCCGTGCCGGTCGCGGACGGCGCGGGTGCGGCGGACCGGCTGCCGGCCTTCTCCGGCCGGGACCCGCGCTGGACCCCGGCCGCCGGCTGAGCCGGAGCCTTCCCGTCACGGCGCGGTCATCAGCGTCTTCAGCAGGTCGTCGCCCAGGCCCAGGCCCGTGGCGGAGACGTCGGGCAGGTGGTAGCTGCGGTACCAGTCGGCGGGCGCCTCCGGGTGGGGGCCGCTGACGGCGACGCGGCCGGTGCCGTAGGAGGCGACGGCGGCGGCGATGCGGTCGTTGGTGTAGCGGGCCAGGACGTCGGCGCCGGGGCCGTCGACGTCGAAGTAGGGGCCGTCCTGGAAGTACATCGGCTGCCGCTGCCCGCGCCAGGCGACGTCGACGAGGCGGTCCTTGTCGTCGGTGACGGTCGCGCCGGGGGTCTTGATGTACTCGCCGGAGTCGCCCGGCAGGAGGTCGTAGCCCGGGTCGCCGGCGAGGTAGCCGCCCATGCAGATGCCCAGGTAGCGGCCGCCGCCGCGCACGTAGTCGCGGATCAGCTCGGGGCGGAATCCCGGGGTGCGGCGCAGCAGGCCCCACGCGGTGGTGACCTCCTGGCCGTTGGTGCCGCCCGGCTGGACGTACAGGGCGGCGCCGGCCAGCGCGGCGGGGCCGAAGCGCAGGTCCTCGTCGGGGCCGATGAAGCGGACGGTGAAGCCGTTGCGCTCCAGCAGGTCCTGCGCGGCCTCGGAGCAGCCGTCGCACGCGGCGGGGCCCCGGTAGACGACGGCGAGGGGGTGGGCCGGGTCCGCGCTCGCGGGGGCGGCGGCCGGTGCGGTGGGCCCGGAAGCGGCCTCCTCGGAGCGGTCCTGGGCCTGCGGCGCGGCGCAGCCGGCGCTCGCGGCCAGCAGTACGGCGGCCAGGCCCAGTGCCGCCGCGGCCCGGGCGGGACGGCGCCCACGCGTCATCGGCTGTTCCCCCAACGGTCGTGCCCCCAACGGTCTTGCCTCCAAAGGTCGTTCCCCCGGCGATCGTCCGCCGGGCCCGGTGGGCGCACGGCGTGCAGCGACGACGCTAAGGGGTGATCGTCGTCAGTGCACAATCGGCCCGGTGGGGGGGTGCGCGGCCGGGGAGGGAAAGCCGGTTGCGGTGCCGGGCCCGGTGGGCGCTAGGGTCCTCGCGTTCGAATAGCAAGATCGAAAGGGGCGGGCACATGGGCCTGGAGAGCATGCCGGGTGTCGAGTGGAAGATCATGGACGCTAAGGGACGCAACTACTCCTACGACTCCGAGGAGGAGGCCCTGGAGGAACTGCACGAGTACGGGCCGGGCGCTTCGGTCTGGCGGCGCGAGGTCTACCGGGTGACGATCTTCTTCACCCGTTCGGTGAACGGCTGGCAGCAGGTCCACCCCGCGCCTTCGGCCTGACGGTCGGCGGTCGGGCGACAATCAGGCGAGGGGCAGCAGGGCCGGGCGCGGGCCGGTGCCGCGGTGCAGGCGGCGCAGGAACGTGAGCACGCCCGGCGTTCCGGTGGCCCACGCGGGGGACTCGGTCAGCAGGGCCGTGCCGGGGAAGACCGGACGGTGGGGCGGGCCGCCGGCGCGCGACAGGACCAGGGCCGCGATCTGCCCGGCGGCCTCCCGGTGGCGCTCCTCGCCGGTGGCCGACGCCAGGTCGACGAACAGCTCGCCGACCCCGGCCAGGCCGCAGCACTGCACCACCTGGCCCATCCGCGGCGCCAGCGCCCGGCACCCCCCGGCCGCCTCGGCGGCCAGGTCCACGTAGGCGTCCTCGCCCAGGCACAGACCCGCCTGGAGCAGCACCGTGCCGATCCCGGCCAGGCCGCGGCACCACGAGCCCCAGCGGCGGGTGGCGCCCGGCCGGGCGGCCTCCGCCGCCAGACGCGGCAGCTCGGCGGCCAGGTCCTCGACGATGGCGCGCCCGGCCGCCTGCGTCGCCGCGTCGGGGGAGGGCAGGGCGAGGAGCAGGTGGGCCAGGCCGGCGCGGCCGTGGGCGAAACCCTCGGCGAGGGCGGCGGTGCCCGGGTTGGGCTCCTCCTTCAGGTCCTGCGGCGGACCGTCGGTCAGGCGGCGGGCGCACGCGGCGGCCACGGCGAGGTGGCGCTGCGCACGGGCGCCGTCGGAGGCGCGGACGAGGTCGGCGAGCAGCAGGTGGGCGGTGCCGATACCGGCCGCGCCCGAGATCTGGTCGGTGGGCACCAGGGCGCCCGGATCCGAGGCGTCGGCGGAGACGGGCTCCGGGGTGCCCAGGCGGGTGGCGGCGTGGGTGAGGAAGAGCTTGACGCCCGCACGCCCGTCGTACAGGCCGGGCCCGAGCAGCCCGAGCGCCGGGTGCGCGGCCGTCCAGCGGGCGAGGGCGGCGGCGGCCTCGCGGGCGTCGGGGTGCTCGTCGGCGTGCTGGAGCAGTTCCAGGCCGAGGCCGGCGGCGCCGTCGTAGAGCGAGAGCAGCGTGCGCGGCCGGCTCGCGGCGGAAGGGGAGCCGAGCAGCTCGCGGGCCATCCGCACGCAGGTGCCGACGGTGTGGGCGACGACCTCCCCGAGGCCGTCCGCGGCGGGGCGGGCGACCTTGCGGCCGGCCGGGCCGCGGCCCTCCCGCAGGGCCGCCGCGGCCGCCGTGCGCTCCCCGGCCTCGAAGCTCAGCAGGCCCGCCACCACTGCGAGGGCCGGGTGGTCCGGGGCGGGCAGGGCGGCGGCCAGGCAGGCCAGGGTGCGGTCGCGGCAGGCGGCCGGGTCCGGGCCGATCGCCACCGGGTCCAGGCCGGTCAGCGCGAAGTGCAGGGTCGTGCCCAACGCGTAGTAGTCATCGGCGGGCCGGGGACACGCCGAGGCGACGGGCAGACCGTAGCCCGGGGTCGCGCCGGCCGGGCGCTCACCGTCCAGGGCGCTGACCCCGAAGTCCACCAGCGACCACGAACCCGCCTCGCCCCGCACGACGTTCGCGGGCTTCAGATCGCACACCACCACGCCCCGCGCGTGCACCGCGTCCAGCACCCGCAGCAGCGCCCGGGCCGCCTCCCGCCAGCCGCGCCCGCCCGAATCCCCTTCCGCGTAAGGCCCGTGGGCGAGGACGTCGCGGCGCAGGTCGCGCGGCCCGCAGGCGCTCGTCACCAGGTACTCGTCCACGCCGTGCCGGAAGTAGTCGACCAGCCGCGGCACCCCCGCCACGCCCGCCAGCGCCGCCAGCACCCGCCGCTCGTGCCGCAGCCGCCCGCGCGCGTCGACGCCCTCGGTGTCCTCCCCGACGAACGCCCGCGCCTGCTTGACCACCACCCCCAGCCCGCTCGCCAGTTCGACACCCCGGTAGACGTGACCGCCGGGCGCGCGGCTGATCCCCGCGGTGATCCGGTAGCGGCCCTCGCCCACGCGCGTGTCCTTCG
The DNA here is from genome assembly GCF_042732955.1 of Kitasatospora sp. NPDC059747. NCBI lineage: Bacteria > Bacillati > Actinomycetota > Actinomycetes > Kitasatosporales > Streptomycetaceae > Kitasatospora > Kitasatospora sp. NPDC059747. Next base: position 45,583 of record NZ_JBHWGV010000035.1, read on the forward strand.
GCGGCGCGGCGGCGGTGACGGCGGTGGTGGCGGCTGCGGCGGTGAACGGGTCCACGGCCCACGGCGGTTGAGCGTACGAGGGCTGCGCGAGCCCCGGGAACGTCCGCCCGTCCGGACCGTTCATCAGCGCGACGTCCTGGTCCTGCGGGGCACGGAACGGACCGTAGCGGTAGTAGACCGGCGAACCCGCGCGCACCTGCCGGTCGCTCACCACCCGCGGACCCTCCCACCCCGCCAGTAGCTGCGCCAACTCCTCACCAAGCGCCACGACTTCACCCTCACGCGGATACACCGTGACGGCCTTGCCGACGGCCGCCGCCCCGTGCGCCCCGGAGTTCGTCGCGCCCAGCACGTCCGCGCCCGCCGCGAACTTCGCGTCGCACGTGCGGCGCAGCAGCACCGGCACCACCAGGTCCAGCAGGAGCGGCAGTTGGGCGGCGCGGGCCGAGACGTGCAGCTTCCAGCCGTGGGCGAGCGCGGGCATCGCACGGTCGTGCAGGTACAGCCACTGCCCGTCCGCGTGCAGACGCCGCCGTCCCCCGCCCTCCGGTGCCCGCGCGACCAGGCGGGCGAGCTGCGCGAGGTGCTCCGCCGGGTGCTCCCGCACCGAACCCCCTTGGAATGCCGGGCGGGTGAGCGCCCCCGTACCCGGAGTACCGCGCTCACCCGCCGGTCGGAATGGACCGCCCCGGTCCGGTCGGACGGGCTGCCCCCGTCCGGTCAGACGGACCGCTTCGGTCCCGTCGAACGGGCCGTTCGGGTCAGGAGTCGCCGCCGCACGGGAATCGCGTCGGAACCCAGGTCACGAACGGGTCGGCGAGACAGGCCGCCGGGGCGAGATCGGCGTCGAACTCGTCTTCGAACACGATCCCCGCCTCGTCGATCTCCAGCAGGCCCGCGTCGTGGATCTCCAACATGCTTGCAGTCACGGGTAGTTCCTCCCATCTACCGGGTTGGTGCCTTGCGGTCCGCACATCGTACTAACCCCCGTGCATCCGTCCTAGTGGTGTGACGCCACCTGCTTCGCGCTCGGAGCGGTACCGTTGGCCACCGACGTGCCGTTGGTCTATGTGGGTGAGGGATAAAACGGATGCAGAAGCGTGAGGTCGTGCGCTACGGAAGCGCGCCCAGCCACTTCGTCGAGCTGTGGGACGCGGACCCGCAGGGCCCGCCCGCCCGGGGCCTGGCGGTGACGGTGCACGGCGGCTGGTGGCGCGACCGGCACGACCTCCACCTCATGGACGCCCTCGCCGCCGACCTCGCCGGCCGCGGCTGGTGCGTGGCCAACATCGAGTACCGCCGCACCGGCGGCGACGGCGGAGGCTGGCCGGACACCCTCACCGACGCCCTCGACGCGGTCGCCGCCGCCCACGCCGTGCGCCCCGCCCTCGCCGACCTCCCGTCGATCGCCGTCGGCCACTCCGCCGGCGGACAGCTCGCCCTGCTGACGGCCGCCGCCGGCCTCGTCAACGCCGCGGTCGCGCTCGCACCGATCACCGACCTGCCGCGCTGCGCCGCCGAGGGCCTGGGCGAGGACGCCACCCCGCTGTTCGTCGGCACCCCCTACGAGGACGACCCGGCCCCCTACCGCGAAGCCTCCCCGCTCCACCGCCTGCCCCTGGGCCGCCCCCACCTGATCGTCCACGGCGACCAGGACCAGCGCGTGCCCGTCACCCACAGCCGCGCCTACGTCGAGGCCGCGAAGGCGGCGGGGGACCCGGTGACGTACGTGGAGCACGCGGGCACCGACCACTTCCAGGTCGTGGACCCGCAGCACGCGAGCTGGGCGGCGGCCGTGGGCTGGCTGGAGAACCGCGCCGGATAGCCCCCCGACCAGGAGGCGCCTCAGCCCCGGCGGATCGCCTCCACCGCCCGCGACAGGTCCTCGTCCGCGATGTCCGGGTGCGACAGCAGCACCTCGTGCGCCGCCGTCAGCACCCGGCCACCGCCCGCCAGCGCCAGGTCCTTGGCGGCCAGGCGCACCGGGAAGTCCGACTCCCGGCTGCGGGCGCGGGCCACCACCCCCGCGAGCGGCCCGCCCCCCAGCACCTCCAGCGCCAGCTCCTGCGGCAGCCCGAACCCGTCCGCCACCGCCAGCGCCTCGCCGAGCGCCGTCACCCCGGCCACCACCGCGCCCATCACCACGACCTTCAGCGCCGCGCCCGAACCCGGCCCGCCGCAGCGCAGCACGCGCCCGAAGTGCTCCAGCACCGGCTGCGCCCGGTCGAGGTCGGCGCTCTCGCCGCCCGCGTAGATCGTCAGCGTGCCGTTCGCGGCCGGCCCGACGCTGCCCAGCACCGGCGCGTCCACCAGGGACGTCCCGGCGGGCAGCCGTTCGCGCAGGGCGGCCACCGCCTGCGGCCCGACCGAGGACATGTCGATCCACAGCGCCCCCGGCGCCAGGTGCCCGAGGAAGTGCCCGGCCACCTCCTGGACCGCCGCCGGGTCGGTGAGCATCGTGATGACGACGTCCGCGCCCTCGACCGCCTCCGCCGGGCTCGCGGCGCGGGGCAGGTCGCCGGCGCGCTCGGGGCTGCGGTTCCAGACAGTCAACGGCAGTGCGGCGGCCGCCAGTCGACGGGCCATCGGCAGGCCCATCCGGCCCAGGCCGAGGAAGGCGATCTTTCGGAGAGGAGCGTGCTCGGTGTTCATGGCCACCACGCTAGGCAGCCCCGAGCCAGGCGACAAACGAATGTCTCGCATGGTACCCATGCCTCATGGACATGGCTTGGCTCGACGTCTTCCGCACCGCCGCCCGCCTCGGTTCCTTCACCGCCGCCGGCGAGCACCTCGGCTTCACCCAGTCGGCGATCTCCCGTCAGATCTCCACCCTCGAAGCCGAACTCGGCGCCCCGCTGTTCGACCGCCTCGCCCGCGGCGTGCGCCTGACCGAACACGGCCGCGCCCTCCTCCCGCACGCCGAGGCCCTGCTGGAACGCCTCGACTCCACCCGCCGCGAACTCACCGCCCTGACCGAACTCGGCACCGGCCGCCTGCGCCTGGGCGCCTTCGACAGCGCCAACGCCGCCCTGGTGCCCACCGCCCTCGCCGCCTTCCGCGCCGCCCACCCCGAGGTGGCCGTCTCGCTCACCGAAGGACTCTCCGCCACCCTCCTCACCCGCCTCGCGGACGCCGACATCGACCTCGCCGTCGTCGCCTCCTACCCCGAACACCCCTACGACCACGAGCAGTTCGACCTCCAGCCGCTCGTCGAGGACCCGGTCCTGGTCGCCCTGCCCCGCGGCCACCGCCTCGCCCGGCGCCGGCGCCTGCGCCTGGCCGAACTCGCCGACGAGCCCTGGATCGCCGCCCGCCGCACCATCGAGACGACCCTGCTGGCCGCCTTCGTGCGCCAGGGCCTGCGCCCGCGCGTCGAGTACGCCGTCGCCGGCTGGACCGCCAAGCTCGGCCTCGTCGCCGCCGGACTCGGCCCCGCCCTCATCCCCTCCCTGGCCGCCCGCGCCGCCCGCCCCGACATCGCCCTCGTCGCCCTGCACCCCGACGACACCCCGGTGCGGCAGGTCTTCACAGCCGTGCGCCGCGGCCACCACCCGCCCCCGGCCACCGCGGCCTTCCTCGTCCACCTGCGCGAGGCGGCGGCACGCCCCTGACGTCGACGTGATGCAGGTCACATCGAAGCGGCCGGTCGGGGATGTCACATCCGCGGCGCGGGCGGGGTCGAGGTAGTGAGAGCAACCGCGAACGGCGCACGCGGACAGCGAGCGCACCGACCAGAGGAGCCCGCCATGGAAGCCCGTTTCAACTACTACGCCACCGCCACCGGCGCGAAGTTCGTCAAGCACTTGAACTCGGCCGGCGCGGCCCTCAAGGACGCGGGCGTGCCCTACGCCACCACCCAGCTGGTGCTGCTGCGGGCCAGCCAGATCAACGGCTGCGGCATGTGCACCGACATGCACTACAAGGACGCCGTGCACGCCGGCGACCAGCCCGAGCGCCTCAACCTGGTGGCCGCCTGGCGCGAGGCGACGGTGTTCACCGACGCCGAGCGCGCCGCCCTGGAGCTGACCGAGGAGGCCACCCGCGTCGCCGACGCCGCCGGCGGGGTCGGCGACGCGGTGTGGGAGAACGCCGTCAAGCACTACGACGAGGAGCAGCTCGCCTCGCTGGTGTCGACGATCGCCCTGATCAACGCCTACAACCGGTTGAACGTGATCTGCCGCGTCCCGGCGGGCGACTACCAGCCCGGCCAGTGGTGAGCCGCCCCCGCCACCCCCCCCCCCCCCTTTAGCGCAACCGGGGGCGGGCGGGGGGGGCGGGGCCCGGCGCCTCCCGG
>NZ_JBHWGV010000035.1:49886-50338 GCF_042732955.1 Kitasatospora sp. NPDC059747
GGTTGTTGCCGCCGCGGGGGGGGGGGGGGGGGGGGGCGGGTCCCGGGCTCGTCCGGGTGAACCGCGCGGACGAAGCCGCAGCCGAGCGCAGCGTGGCCGGACGGCGACGCGGACACCCGGCCTGCCGCCTTCCGGTGCCCGCCGCCTTCCGGTGTCCGCCGCCTCCATCGCCCTCCCCGGGCGCTCGACAGGCCCGTTCCGGGCCGGTGTGGAACGGTGGGACGCAGGGGGCGGTCCTGGAGAGAGGAACGGTGTCATGTCATCGAAGAGGCGGCGCAAGAAGAAGGCACGGGCCAGGCGCGGAGCCAACCACGGCCGTCGGCCGCAGTGCTGAGAACCGGCGACCACCGTCCCCGGGGGGGGGGGGGGGGGGGTGCGGGGGGGGGGGGGGGGGCGGCGGGCGCGGGGGGGGGGCGGCGCCAAGCGCACCCAGAAGAGCCAGAGGCGCACAC
>NZ_JBHWGV010000035.1:50348-69822 GCF_042732955.1 Kitasatospora sp. NPDC059747
GGGGGGGGGGTCCCCCCCGCGGGGGGGGGGGGGGGTGTTGTCCCCCGCGGCCCCCCGGGGCGGGGGGGGGGGGGGGGGGGCGGGGGGGGGACTTCGCGCGCTACCGGGGCGGTAAGCCCCGCCCGTTGCCCGTCGCCCGATCGGCCCCCCGGGGCCCGCTCACGCCGCCCCGAAGCGCCACACCGCGTGCTCCAGGGCGCCCGGGTCGTGCCCGAGCAGGGCGGCGGCCTCCTCGTAGGCGGCGCGCAGCGGCCCGTAGCGCAGGTCGGTGAGGCCGGCGCCGGCGGCGAAGGTGCGCAGGTGGACGTCCACGGCGACCCCGGGGCGGCCGACGAGGCCCCCGAGGTAGTCCGCGGTCTTGGGGCCGACGCCGCGCACGGTGCGCAGGGCGGCCCGGTGGGCGGGCTCGCCGAGCCAGGCGTGCAGGTCCGCGCGGGTGTCGACGCCGTGGGCGGCCAGCAGATGGGCGAGGGCATGGGCGACGGCGACGCGGGCGGGACTGGCGAAGTCCATCGCCGCGGCGAGGTCCTCGCGCTCCAGCCGGGCCAGGAACCCGGTCACGGTGGCGGCGTCCGGCCACCTCTCCTGCAGCCGTACGATCCTCGGCCGGACCACCGCCTCGTAGCGCCGCCGCGCCTGGAAGGCGGCGTCACAGATCACCGCCCCCATGTGGGACCAGCCGCCGGGTGCGGCGAACGGACCGTCACCGAGCACCTCCCGTATCCGGTCGGCGAGTTGACGGGCGGGCGCGGCGCACTCGGGTTCGTCCATGGCCGCGATCATCCCCGATCCCCAACGTCCCTGCCGCGGCGCGGCGTTCGTCCGTACCGGCACCGATCGGGAGCGGGCTCCCGCTCTTGAGCGGGTGCGGCGGCGGTGCTTCACTGTGCGGATGATCGGCGAGGCGGAGATGACGGACCTGTTCGGCGAGATGCTCAGCCGGCACCGGGTGGACACCCGGGCGCGGTGGCACAACGCCGTGTGGGCGCTGGTGGTGGCCGTGCCCACCGGCTGGCTCGGGCTGTGGGCGCTGCTGCTCACCGTGGACGACGGCCGCTCGCGCGGCGGCCGGGTGATCGGGCTGGTGATCGGCCTGTCCCTGGGCGCGCTGTACGTCGCCGTGACGCAGGCCTGGCGCGCGCTGCGGGGCGGGGCGGGGGAGTACTTCGAGGTCCGCGAGCGCGGCCTCGTCCACGGCTCGCGGCGTGGCGCGGTGGGCTGGGAGTGGGACCAGGTCGTGTCGATCACGATCCCCGGCACCCCGAGGATCCAGGGCCTCGCCCGCCGGCTGGGCAACGACTACCGCTGCCGCCTCGCCCTCGACGGCGGCGCGCGCCTGCACATCGACGGGCACGCCGCCGGGGCCTCCGGCCTGGGCCGGGCCGTGCTGCAGCACAGCCCGGACGCGCGGCGGCTGGCCGGGGACGAGTGGCAGGAGAAGGCGGGCGGCTGGTTCCTGGGTGGGGCGCTGGCGTTCCTGGCGGTGGGCGTCGCGATGGTCACCTACCTCGCGAGCCACGCGGACACCACCCGCAGGGTCACCGACGCGAACGGGATGGTCAGCGAGGAGACCGTGCAGGGTGTCAGTGACGGCGTGATCATGGCGGTCGGGCTGAGCCTGCCGGTGTGCGCGGTCGGCGCGATCACGTGCATCGTGCTGTACGTCCGGTACCGGAGGTACCGCCCGCGCTGACCCCCCACCCGGGCTTCCCCCGGCCGCCTGCCGGACCACGGACAACGGACCGCGGACAACGCACAGAGACCGCTCGCCCCTGTCGGGGCCGGGCGGTCTCTGCTGCTCGGGCGGGCCCATGCGCCAACACGGCCCGCTGCCGGTGTTCCCGAAATGTGTTGGAGTGAACAGCGCCCCCGGGCTCCGGACCCGCGGGTCCGGACGACGCCGCTGCAAATCGTCACATCCGGCCAGGGTGGCCTACAAGGGGATGTTGCACGAAAGCGCATCAATTATCGGTTTCAACACTTCGGCCTGCGCGTTCGTGACCGAGATCGTCCGGGACTGCGGGCAGGGGGCGGGACGCGGTCGCATCAATCTGCGCGACGTTCACCGAACCGATTGGGAATCACCCATACGCCTGACAGAGTGTTACCTCGCACGGGCCCTTCCGGTGACGCCAACCACGGGAAGACGTCCGGCTGTTGGAGTGACAGTGCTATAGGAGGTCTCGTCGATGACGAGGAAACGGAAGAAGCGCACCCCGGCCCGATGCGTCGCCGACGCCGCCACCCCGCCGCGCCCGCGGCAGACCGTGAGGCGGTCCGTACGGCAGTCCGTACGGCGCCCCTGGCGGCCCCGGCGGCCGTGGGGGCCCGGACCCGTCGAGACGGTCGTGATCGTGGTGGTCGTGACCGTGGTCGTCGCCGCGGCGGCCGTCCTGGTGGAGGCCGGCCTGTCGGCCCAGGCCGCGCTCGAACTGGCCACCGGCGGGCTGCTGCTGGGACTCAGGCTCCGGCGGGAGCGGGCCTAGAGAAACGCTCGCGAGAAACGTCTGCGAGAGACCCCCGCGATGGGACGCAGAGAGAAACCGGTCGCGGCGAGTGACCCGGCACTGGGCCGGCTGGCCGCGTGGCTGCGCGAGCAGCGCGAACGGGCCGGGCTGACGTACCGACAGCTCGCCGCCCGCACCAACTACCACCCCACCACCCTGCAACGGGCCGCCGGCGGGCGGACCGTGCCCAACTGGACGGTCGTCGAGGCCTTCACCCGCGAATGCGGCGGGGACCCCAAGGCCGCCCGCCGCAAATGGGCGCAGGCCAACTACTGGGCGCACGTGCCGCGCCCGTCGGGCCCCCAGCGCCGCAGGGCGCCCAGACCCCTGCACCCCGAACAGGTCGACTCCTTCGCCGACCTGCGCCGCGCGATGCACGAGATGCGGCGCAAGGCCGACTGGCCGCCCCTGGAGGAACTGGACCGCCGGGCCCGGGCCAGGGGCGCGCGCCTGCCCTCCAGCACCCTGGCCCTGGTCCTCAAGGGCGAGGCGCCGCTGCACAAGTCGGTGTTCCGAACCTACATGGAGGTCTGCGGGGTCCGCGAGACCCGCCGGGAACTGTGGGCGACGGCCTGGGACCGGGCGGCCATCGCCCGCACCCCGGTCTCCGTCAACCCCCGCACCTACCAGCGGGAGTTCACCCGCGCCATGCGCAACTCCAGCGGAGGCATCTCCACCGAGAACCTGCTCAAGCTGTGGGTCACGCTGCGCAACAGCCACGCCGCGGACCGGGCCGAGGACACCGGGGACAGCCCGCCGGTGCTCGTGTGACCGGGGCCCGCGGCCGGGACACCCACCAGGAACCCCCGGCCGCGGGCCCGACCCGCCCGCGCCACCACGGGAACACTCATGCCAATACGACGCACTCCCGCCGCCGTCACCGTCCCCGCGCCCGCCCTGGGCCTGTGGGCGCTGCACGACCTCCACCGCCGGCACTACCTCGCCTACGCCGCCCTGCTGCTCTCCCCGGCCGAGGCCCAACTCGCCGTCCAGGGCGCCTTCGAGGACCTCGCCGGGCGCTGGCTGGAGGCCCTCGCCACCGCGAGCCCGGCCGCCTGCGCCTGGCAGGCGGTCCGCGACCGCGTCTGCACCCTGGCCGGCCCCCGCACGCTCGGCCCCGTCGCCCACCTCACCGCACCCCAGCAGGACGTCCTGCTGCTCCACCTCGCCCTCGACCTGCCCGCCGACCGGATCGCCGCCCTCACGGGCACCGAACCGGCCGCCGTGCACGTCCGGTTGCGTTCGCTGGCGTCGGCGCGGAGGCCGGGGTGAGGGGCGGGTGCCCGACAACTCCGCCGCAGGCACGGCGCGTTGGTCCGGTCCGTGGTGGTCCGTTCCGGTGGCGACGGCGAAACAGGTGCCACACCCCCCGGCCGCCGCCGTGATCGGCGCGACGGCTACGGCAGCGGGGCGTTCGGCCGCGCCGTGCGGGCGTACGTGCGCACGGCCGCGACGGCCGGGGAGGTGGTGTAGACGCGGGCGAGGTCGACGAGGCGGTCGGCCTCCGACTCCAGGGCGGCGCACGGCGGTTCGGCGGGCGGGACGGCCAGCGGGGCGGCAGGGGTGGGCAGGGCGCCGGCGGCCGCCCGTTCCAGGGCGGCGGCCAGCGCGGCCGCCTCCGCGGTCGCCGCGACGAGGGCGGCGGGCGGCGGGAAGCGGCGGGCGGCGGCGGTGAGCCACTGCGGGGTGCGCGGGTCGAGGTGGTGGCGCAGGATCAGGCGCGCGTCGTGGATCTCGATGATCCGCCGGTACAGGGCGAACTGCGGGTCGCGCGGCGGCAGCAGCCGCTGGGGCAGCAGCCGGTGGGCGGGCGCGAGCGCGATCTGCGGCAGCACGGTGTGCAGTTCGGTCCACAGCGGGGTCAGCGCCCGGTAGCGCCGGTGGGCCCGCAGCCACCCGCGGACGGGCGTCAGCACGGCCGGCCACAGCGTGGTCGACAGGCCCGCGGCCAGCAGCGCCGCGCACAGCAGTCCGAGGACGGCGGAGGCGCTGTCCTCGCCCGCGCTCTGGGCGCCGCTGGTGGCCGCGTCCACGACGTCGTCGATGCCCCAGGCGTCCCAGACCAGGCCCACGGCCAGTCCGAGGGTGAGCAGGTGCAGCCCGGTGCGCCGGTGCCCGCGGGCGGTGGCGCGCGCCCGGCGGGCGACCTGGCGCAGCAGCGCGGTGAGGCAGTACGCGATGTACAGGGTGCGCAGCCCGTTGTACGCGGCCAGGTAGGGCCGTCCGGCGGGGGCGACGGTGAGGTCGCCGGTGGTCACGTCCGGGCCGGCGGCCGTGATGAGCACCGCGCACAGCGCCAGGACCGTTCCCAGGATGCCGAGTTGGCGCCGTACGGCGGTCCGGGCGGGCTCGCCGGAGGCCAGCGCGACGGTGAGCAGGGCGATCGCGCCGGTCGCGCACAGGTGCAGGGCGTCGCCGAGCAGGACGGGCAGCAGCGCGGGGGAGGCGAGCAGGCCCGCCAGGCTCAGCAGCCGCGCCGCGCCGGTGACGGTGGGCGGCGCGAGCAGCAGCAGGGCCGCGCCGAGGAAGGCGGTGCAGTAGCAGGTGTAGCGGGTGGAGGCGCCCAGCCCGGCCCACCCGCCACGGGCGCCGTCGCGCGGGCTGCGCGCGTTGCGGGCGGCGCGGGTGCTGCGCGCCAGGTGGTAGGCGTTGAGGGCGAAGAACGCGGCGACGGGGTAGAGCGCGAGCTCGCTCACGGCCGCCCGCCCCCGCCCCCGTCCCTGCCCCCGCCCCCGTCCCTGCCCCCGCCCTCGGAACCGCCCCCGGAACCGGCGTCGAAGCCAGTACGGAAGCCAGCGCGTAAGCCGGGGCCGGCGCCGGAGGGCGGCGGCGCCGACAGCAGCGTGTCCAGCCCCGGCGTCGAGCCCGGGCGGGCCGCCGCCGCGTCGGCCTTCGCCGCCCGGCTGAGGATCAGCGACGCCAGCAGCTCCGCCTCGCGCTCCTGCGGCTCGTCGTACCCGGTGCGCCCCAGCACCCGCTGGACCAGCGCGGGGGACAGGTGCGGCAGCAGCGCCTGCGAGGACACCGGCGTGATCGGCGCCGAACCGGCGTGGTCGAACAGCAGGTGCGCGATCTCGTGCACCAGGATGTGTCGGCGGTGCAGCGGGCTGGTGTCCGCCGCGTACAGGATGTAGTCCGCCTCCGCCGTGGACACCAGCAGCCCGCACGGCAGGTTCGGGCGCGCGGCGACCGGCACCAGCTCGATGGGCCGCCCGCGCCGGCCGGCGAGCCGGTCCAGGAGCACGGCGGGGTCGAACGGCGCCGGCAGGTCCAGCTCCTGCGCCATCCGCCGGCACCGCCGCAGTACCGACCGGTAACCCCACGCACCCCGCACGGTGTGTCCTCCTCGCCCTCCGGCCCCCGGCCGGTCGTTGCCCGCGACCCGCCGTCGGCGGCCGCGCCCCGCGCCCCCGGGTGCGGCCCCGGTCCGTCGCCGTGACTCGTCCCCGCATGAGTCGAGTCGCCCGGACGTCTCCCGGGGGTTCCGCGGACTTCGTCACGGACTCGTCCCGAAGACGCCCGCCGCCCGACGCCCGGGGCCCGCCGGGGCGAGACCTTCAGGGACGCGTCACGACGAGGCCGGGCGGCGGGCGGAGTCCCGGCGGGCGATGACGTCGATCAGCTCGCTGACCGTGTCCAGGCCCTCCGGCGAGAGGTTGACCGCCCGCAGCGCGAGGCTGCGCACGCCCGCGTCGCGCAGCGCGCCGAGCAGGGCGAGCTCCTTGGCGATCTCGGCGCCCTGGCGCTCGTCGAAGAAGTAGGCGGGCGGCACCTGGAAGAAGTGGGCGAGCGCCTCCAGGTGACGCTTGGTCGGGTTGTCCCGGCGCCCGGTGCGCAGCTGCCACAGGTAGGTGGTGGAGAAGGACTCCCCGGTCGCCTCGCGGCAGGCCCGGGCGACCTCCTCGTTGGTGTACTGCTCGCGGTCCGGCCGGCGGACCGTCTGGAACAGCGCCTCGATCCTGGCCGCGAGCCCCGACGTCTCGACCGGCCCGTCCTCGCGGGGCGATTCCGCCATGGCAACCCCTCTCCCGCCCGTGACCTCCGCGCCGCAGCCTGGGTGAACGGAGGAGACCCTGCGCGATCACCATAGCTCAAGGGGATGAGCCCGGGTGGATGCGGTGCGCCAACTCTTCCATGCCAGTTGACCGGTGGAGCGGCGGGTGCCATCCTGGCCGACTGACCGCCGGCCCCGGGAGGTTCGTGAACAACGCCGCGCACAACACCGCCGACAACCCCGCCGACGACCCCGCGGGCACCGGCCCGCGCACCAGCCGCGCCACCGGCCCGGGCACCAGCCGCCCGCACGCGGCCGCCACCGACGCCACCGACGGCCCGATCGGCCCGAACGGCACGGCGACCGTCCGCCTCGGCTTCCTGTGGCGCGGAGCGGGCTGGGCCCTCGGCACCCTCACCGGTCTGCTGCTGGCCATCGTCCTCGCCGAGAGCGGCACCGTCGACCGCCTCGGCGTACCCCCGTCCCTGCTGCTCGTCACCGTCGCCGCCCTCGCCGTCGCGCTGGCCGCCCCCCGCACCTTCCGGCTGCGCGCCGACGAGCAGGGACTCACCCTCACCCGCATCCTGCTGAGCCGCCGCTACCGCTGGCAGGACGTCACCGGCCTCGAAATGGACTTCGGCGAGGACTCCGAGAGCGCCGCCCCCCGCCTCGCGCTGCGCCTGCGCCTGGCCACCACCCGCCGCACCGGCTGCGGACCGGCCCTCGGTACCCTCCCCACCACCTGCGACCGCCGCCCGCGCGGCACCGAACCGCCCGAACTCGCCGACCTGTTCACCCTCCTCGACCGCCACGGGGTACGCCTCGACGCCCCCCACTACGCCGCCCTCGTCCTCTCCGCCCACGGCCGGCCCCCGCTGGGCCGCCACTGAACGCGGCACCACTGAACGCGGCACCGCTGAACGTGCCACCGGTGAACCTGCCGCCGCTGAACGCGGCGCCCGCCCGCGCCCGTTGACGCAGGCAGGAGCGCGCCGGCCCGCGGCGCGCGAGAGGCCAGGGGGCTGCCGTCATGCTCACCTTCCACGGCGCGTGGCGCATCACTGTCCTCACCCGCGACGCCGACTTCGAACAGCGCGCCGTCGTCCGCGGCCCCCACGGCACCCGCGTCATCCCCGGCCGCCCCGGCGCCACCCTGGAAGTCGACGAGGACACCTGGACGCTCGCCCTGGAACACCTGGCCTGGGGCCGCACCTGGGAACCCAACGTGCGCACCACCCCCGGCCCGCTCACCGACCACGCCGGACTGCGCGGCCGGCTGCTCACCAGCAGCGACCGCCACTTCCCCGGCAAGCCCCTGGACTACGCCAACTTCGTGCTGCGCCTGGAGCAGCCCACCACGACCCTGCGCACGCCCCGCCTGCACGGCACCCCCATGACGCCCGCCATCCCCGCCACCCCGCGGGCGATCCGCACCACGTCCTCCGCCCCCACGTACGGGCCCTCCGCCGGCCGCCCGGCCCAGACCCCCGCCAAACCGGCCGCTGCCGCCGACGGACACGGCCGCCCGCAGCCCTGGGGATAGCCACCCTCGCCCGGCTCCGCGGCACCGGCCGCACCCCCCTCCCGCCGGCAGGACGGCGCCGTCCCCGGAGCACCTCGGGCCGCAGCCGGTATGTGCGTCCGTCGAGTAGCCTCACACCCGAGGGAGAGGAGCCGGCCGTGAGCCAGCCCGCACCCAACGGGGGTGAGGTAATCCCGCGCCCGGAGAAGACCCCCGCCGCGCTCAAGGCCGCTCTGGCGGTGGTTGCCGCGGACCGGCTGCAGGAGATGGTCGAGGGGCAGAGCCGGGCGATGGCCGAGGCCATCGACTCCGGCAGCGTCCAGCCGCTTCGCAATTTCGTGGACCACTGGGCCGCCGTCGTCGAGATCGAGCGGTTCCCGGGGACCTCGCAGGCCTACCACCGGGCGAACTACCTCGCCAACCACGCAGGAACCGTCGCCGAGTGCCGTAGGCGCGCCATCGAGGTCGCCGAGATCTACCGGACCGCCTACGCGGCGGTGACCGGATGACCTGGAGCCGGGAGTATCTCCCCAGCGAGGAGCGGGTGATCGGCGGTGCGCCCGCGGACGTCGCTGCCGTGGAGCACCGGGCTGCCGAACTCGTCCGCGCAGCCGAGGCGCTCTACCTGGACGGTGCCGGCGACGAGGGCGGCGGTGAGCCCATGCGCCACCTGGACGTCGCCGGCGGTTTCATGACCTACTACGTGGTTCCCCGTCTGGAACTCGTGGCGATCTGCCAGGCGACCCCACCTGTCGCCTGATGGCCCTGGACTCCTTTGCGCAAGTCCGCCCGGGACGCCTGGATCCGCCTGCCTTGACGGCACGGCGGAAATGTGACGCAGGCCACCCGGAAAGGGTGACATGCTGTTGTCGCGGACGGTCGCGACCATCGACGCATGACGATCACCGCGATGACCACGACGACTGCCACCACCCCCGCTCTCACCGCTCTCACCGACGAGGACTGCCTCGCCGAGACCCACGCCTTCAACGCCCAGTTCGAGGCCGCCGCCGCTACCCGCCCCTCCCGCTCCACCACCCCCGACGCCGCCACCCTCGCCCGCCTGCGCGCCAACCGCCTCGGCGGCGACACCCCGCCCGTGCGACTGCCGCAGGCGCAGGAGCGGATCCTCCCCGGCGGGGTCGGCGTGCGGGCGTTCGTCCCCGAGCACGTCGACGGCGTCTACCTCCACATCCACGGCGGCGCCTGGGCGTTCGGCTCCGCCGACGGCCAGGACGAACGGCTGTGGAACCTCGCCCGGCACACCCGCCTCGCCGTCCTCAGCGTCGACTACCGCCTCGCCCCCGAACACCCCTTCCCCGCCGGACCCGACGACTGCGAAACCGCCGCCCGCTGGCTCGTCGACCACGCCGAGACCGAGTTCGGCACCCGGCGCCTGATGATCGGCGGCGAATCCGCCGGCGCCCACCTCAGTGTGCTGACCCTGCTGCGCCTGCGCGACCGCCACGGCGTCACCGGCGCGTTCCGCGCCGCCAACCTCGTCTACGGCCCCTACGACCTGTCGATGACCTCCAGCCAGCGCCTCTTCGGCTCCCGGCAACTGCTCAGCAACACCGAATCCCTCCGAGGAAGTTACGAGCTCTGCACCCCCGGCCTGGACGCCGAACGGCGCCGCGACCCGGGCATCTCCCCGCTCTTCGCCGACCTCACCGGCCTGCCGCCCGCCCGCATCGTCGTCGGCACCGAGGACCCCCTCCTCGACGACTCGCTCTTCCTCGCCACCCGCTGGCAGGCCGCCGGCGCACCCGCCCACCTCGGCATCGTTGCCGGCGCGATGCACGGCTTCACCCTGTTCCCGCTCACCATCACCGAACGCGAACAGCAGCGCGAGCGCGACTTCCTGGCCGGTGCGTGACGGCCCCGACGGTAGCGTCGGCGCCGTGAACCGCACCCCGCGCCTCTACGCACTCGTCGAAGAACTGCGCGCCGCGGCGCCGCGACCCCTGACGGTCGCGGCGCTCGCCGCCCGGTTCGAGATCAGCACCCGCACCGTGCAACGCGACCTCCAGGCCCTCATGGACGCCGGCGTCCCCGTGCGCGCCACCACCGGACGCGGCGGCGGCTGGTCGATCGACCGGGCCATGACCCTGCCCCCGATCCGCTTCACCACCGACGAGGCCTCCGCCCTGGTCGCCGCCCTCGCCGCCGCCGACCCCGGCGCCCCCTACGCCGGCGCCGCCCGCACCGCCTCCCAGAAGCTCGCCGCCACCATCACCGGCCCCGCCGCGACCGCCGCCCGCGACCTCGCCGCCCGCATCGTCGCCCTGCCCGCCGCCCGCACCGGACAACCGGTCCGCACCGCCGTCGAACGGGCCCTCACAGACGCCACCGTGCTGCGGCTGTCCTACGCCGACGCGGCCGGCAGGACCACCGAACGCGAGGTGGAACCCGCCGGACTGCTCACCGCCGGCGGCAACTGGTACCTCATCGCCTGGTGCCGCACCCGCCACGCCGGCCGCGGCTTCCGCCTCGACCGCATCACCGCCGCCACCCCCACCACCGAACCGGCCCCGCCCCACGCCCTGGCCGACCTCCTGGCCGGCTCCGCCGCCGCCGGCGCACTCCCCCCGGCGGCCCTGGACCCGCTGCGGTCGGGGCAGTGAGGGCCGCCTCCGCCCGGCGGCGGAGCGTGCGACCATCCTCTGATGAGGAACCCCGATGCTGCGTTTCGCAGGCGACTGCTCGTCGAGTCGCTGACCGTGGTGGCGGCCGGCCCCTCGGCCCAACGTGCCTGGATCGACGGGCACGGTGTCGTGACGGACGAGATCGCCCTGGACTTCGACCACGCCTTCCGCATGGTCGGGGGCCTGAGCGAGGACGACGGCGTCAGCCCGACGGTACTGCCCGACCTGCGGGCGATCGACGCGGTCTTCGCCGGGATGAGCGGTGCGGGGAACACGCACCGGTGGAGCATGGACGCCCTGGAGACCGATCCCGGCTGGGGCGAAGCCCGGGACCTGGCCCGCCGGGTCCTCGCCGACATGCCGGGGGAGTGGCGCCTGCCGATGCCGGAGAACTGCGTCATCCGCTGACGGACGGCCCCGGGGCCGCCGGGCACGGGCGCGGGTCGGCCGGCTCGCCCCGTTGTCGGTGCCCGCGCCTAGGGTGAGCCGCATGAACCACGTCGACCTGCGCCGTCTCCTCGCCGACTGCCCCGATCTGCCGCCGGGCCGCGTCGTCGGCGCCGACGAGGTGCCCGCGATGTGGGTCGGCGACGCCGCGCCGGCGCCCGGGCTGTGGGAGACGCTGCACCGCGCCCACCCGCGCACCGGACTGTGGCCGCTGCTGCTCGCCCCGCTCGACCGCTCGGCGGACTTCCGCCCCTGGCTGTCGGGCGAACTGAGCCCGCCCGCCGTGACCGACCCCGCCCGGCACGACCCGCACGAGCTCCTGCGCACCTGGTGGGACGGCCTGGGCCCGGAAGAGGAAGAGGAAGAGGACGAGGGAGAGGACGAGGAAGAGGGAGAGGACGAGGACGATGGAGAGGACGAGGACGATGGAGAGGACGAGGAAGAGGAACTCGGCGCGGTCCTGGCTCCGTTCGGCCGTACCTGGCCCGGTGCGGCGCCCTCGACCCCGGTCCCGGCCGCCGACGCCGACGAGTGCGCCCGCATCCGCGCCTCGGTCCTGGAGAGCGCGCCGAACCTGCGGATCGGCCTGGTCGCGGCCCCCGGCGGTGCGGCGGCCCTGGCCGCCTGCGGCTGGACGGGCCCGGCCAACCACGCCGGCACCGGCCGGATCGCGGCCGTCCTCGCCGACTGGGAACACCGCTTCGGCATACGCGTCGTCCGCGCGGGCTTCGACACCCTGGAACTGAGCGTCCCCAACCCGCCCACGACACGGGAAGCGGCCCTGCGGGTGGCCGCCGAACACGTGGCACTCTGCCCCGACCAGGTCTTCCAGGGCACCGGCAGCCTCACCGCCTACGCCGACCTGCTCGTGGGCTCGCACGAGTGGATGTTCTGGTGGGACTGAGCATCGCGTAGGAAGTCGGCATGCCCGACTTCCTACGCCGGGGGCGGCGCCTGACGACCAATGGCGGGGCGCCACCGGAACCAGTAGTCGGGCCCGTCGACCGGGGAGCGGGCACCGGCAACGAACCGCGGCTCACCCACGAGCCGCCGTGCGCCCGCCGGCACCTGACGGTGCGACGCCAGCAGCAGGGTCAGTTCGTCGTAGCGGACGTCGACCCCGCCATGGCCAGGATGACTCTGCACCCCGGCCGTCCCGGCCAGGTGACGCTCGCTCCACCCGGCATCGGAGCTTGGTCCCGCCGGGGGCGCGTACGCTCGGCTGCGTGCCCCGTCATCCGAGGAATCCCCGCCGCCTGGTCGCCGACGGGCGTGCGTACCTGTGGACCCTGCGCCACAGCCACCGCGCGCCCGGCGACGGCGGGCGGGCGGACTGCTGTGCGACCGTCACCCTGCACCCCCAGCCGGCCGGCACCGGCGGCCCGCTGCGGATCGTCTTCACGGAGGGCCCGGGCCGGTACGTGGGCGGGGCCCCGCTGGGGTCCGGGGACGTGGGGTTCGTGCGGGGCGGCTCGCTGAACCTGCACGAACCGGGCGCCGTCCGGGCCCTGCTCGACGAGGCCGCGGCCCGGGGGTGGCACCCCGGTGAGCGGGCGGCGGAGCTCGACGGCTGGTCCCTGCTGGAGGCGGCAGCCGCCGCGCAAGCCGGGCCCGCCGGGGCCACCGCGCCCGCCGCGCAAGCCGCGCCCGCTGCACAAGCCGGGCCCGCCGCGACCACCGGACCCGCCGGGACCACCGGACCCGCAGGACGGTAGGAGTCGGTGGCATGGCCTAAGGTCCCGTTCATGATCACGCGTCCCACTGGGCAGGCGGAGGGGCCGTACGACGCCGCCTTCCTGCCGCGCCGGCAGATGACCCTCAGAGCCGCCGAGCAGCCGATCCGCGAGCCGGTGGCCAAGCTCGGCGGGCAACCCGTGTGGCTGGCCGAGCCTGCCTGGCCGGTGGACCCGTCCAGTGGGCGGCCCCTGGTGTTCATCGGGCAGTTCCCGATCCCCGGGGACGAACTACGCCTGGCCTACCTCTTCCTCGACGAGGAAGGCGTCATCATGGGAGGGATCGACCCGGAGGCCGGCGACGCCGTCCTGCTGGTGCAGCCCGGCGGCCGCATCCCGTCCTTCGCCGTCATCGGGCCGCCGGGCACGCAGGGCCGGACGCTCTGGCGCTGGGGTCCGGACGAATCCGAGATCCCGGTCGAGTGGCACGTCGACCTGCAGCCGGTCGCCCCCGAGGTCGAGCGCTCGATCGACGACCAGGCGGCGTTCGAGCGGAGCCTGCGGGGCGAGGGGCCCGATGTCGAGATGCCCGGCGGCGAGGACCTGCACGACTACGTCGGCGGCACCGCCTGCTACCCCAACCTCTACGCGCGCGTCGACTCCCCCTGGCAGTTCCTCTTCAAGATCAGCGATGCCGGCGAGGGCGAGGACGATCCGTACTTCCTCAACTTCGGCTACGGCTACGGCTTCGGCTTCGTCAGCCCCGACCACCGCGAAGGCCGCTTCTTCTGGGAGTGCTCCTGAGCGCCCGTCCAGCCGCGCGGGAAGCCGGCCCCGCCGACCTCCCGCGCGGCTGCGGTCAGTACTCGCTGCTCGGGGCCTGGGCGGTGGGGCCGAGGTCGGGGTGGTCGCGGACTTCGAGGGCTTCGCCGTGGCGGTCGAGTTCGAGGACGAGGAGTTCGTTGCGGCCCGGACGCCACAGCGGGGCCGGGGCGTAGAGGGTGCGCTGGGGGCCCTCGGCGGTGTGGCGGCCCAGCAGGAAGCCGTTGAGCCACAGCAGGCCGCGGCCCCAGCCGGGCAGGGCGACGAAGGCGTCGGCGGGGGCGTCGACGTCGGTCTCGAAGCGGTGGAACGCGGGGTCGCCGTCGGTGAGCGCCACCGCCCCCGGCTCCTCCAGCCGGAGGGCGGCGAGGTCGTCCAGCGGCAGCGGCCGGATCTCCCACTCGAAGAGCAACTGGCCGTCGTGCGCGACGCCCCGCGTGATGCCCTTGCGGTCGTCCATGTTGGGGCCGTAGTTCACCCGCCCCAGGGCCTCGACCAGGATGTCGAGGACGGCGCCGCCGGGCCCGGTGGCCAGGGGCAGCGTCGCCCGGGGGCTGTTGCGGTCCAGGACGCCGAGCGGGCGCCCGTCGGCGAAGACGTGGGCGCGGTCGGCGAGTCCGTCGATGCGCAGCGGCAGTTCGGGGCGCGGTCCGGGCACGCGGGTGCGGTAGTGGACGAGGCCGCGGGCCTGGCCGAGGCGTTCCATCGGTTCGGGGCAGGCCCGCCGTACCGGCGCCGACAGCGAGTCCAGGGCCGCGAGGAGCCGGGCCCGGCCCGTGGCCCGTTCCAGGCGGCGCGGGGCCAGGCGCGGTGGCGGGGCGGGCAGTTCGCCCTCCGGCAGGGGCACGTAGCGGCCGATGACCTCCCGCAGCGCGTGGAACTTCTCGGTGAGCTCGCCCGCCTCGCCGATCGGCGCGTCGTAGTCGTAGCTGGTGGAGGTGGGCTCGAACCCGGCGTCGCAGGGGTGGGCGCCGCTGTGGTTGGCGCCCGCCCACAGGCCGAAGTTGGTGCCGCCGTGGGCCATGTAGAGGTTGACGGAGGCACCGGTGGCGAGGAGTTCGTCGAGGGAGGCGGCGCTCTCCTTGGGGTCGCGCACGTGGTGCGGCTCGCCGAGGCGGTCGAACCAGCCGATCCAGAACTCCATCGCCGTCAGCGGCCCGGGCAGGGCGGACGCCTGGTGGCGGCGCAGCGCGGCGAGGCGTTCGGGCGCGCGGGAGCCGAAGGTGGCGGTGGCGAGGTGGCCGGGGATGGTGCCGCCCTGCTGCATGGTGTCGTGGGCGCCGTCGGCGGTGAACAGCAGGCAGTCCACGCCGCGGCGCACCAGGCCGTCGCGCAGGTGGCGCAGGTAGGCGCAGTCGCGCCCGTAGCTGCCGTACTCGTTCTCCACCTGCACCGCGACCACCGGCCCGCCCCGGCTCGCCAGCAGCGGCAGGATCTCGGGCACGACGGCGTCGAACCAGCCGTCCACCTCCGCGAGGTAGGCGGGCTCCGAGCAGCGCAGCCGCAGGCCGTCGACGGCGAGCAGGCGGGCGGGCAGGCCGCCGAAGTCCCATTCGGCGCAGATGTACGGGCCGGGGCGCAGGATCACGTCCAGGCCCAGGGCCTGCGCGGCGCGGACGAACCGGGCGACGTCCCGCCAGCCGGTGAAGTCCACCTCGCCGGTGGGGAGTTCGTGGAAGTTCCAGGGGACGTAGGTGTCGACGGTGTTGACGCCCAGCGCCCGCAGCCGGCGCAGCCGGTCCTCCCACTGGTCGGGGTGGACGCGGAAGTAGTGCAGGGCGCCGGAGACGATGCGGTGCGGCGCGCCGTCGCGCAGGAATCCGGAGGCGTCGAAGTCGAGCATGCGGGGGCCTTTCGCAGGGAACGGGCGGCCGGGTGCGTACGGACGATGATCGGTATGCCCAGGCCGCGCGCGGGCAATCAGATCTTCATGACGGACACGCACACCGGCACCGCCCGCGACCTCCTCGCCCTCGTCGGCGGGGCCGCCAACGTCACCTCCACCGCCCACTGCATCAGCCGCCTGCGCCTGGGCCTGGCCGACCCGGGCCTCGCGCGCACCCAGCGGATCAAGGACCACCCGGCGGTGCTCGGGGTCGTCGTGGACGGCACCTACCAGATCGTCCTGGGACCGGCGGCCGTCGACCGCGTCGCGCAGGCGTTCGAGCAACTTGTGGCCGCCGCCGCCCCGGCGGCGGGCACTGTCACCCCGGCGGCGGCAGACGTCACCCCGGCGGCGGCGGACGCCGACGCCCTCGCCGCCAGGGGAGCAGCCCTCAAGGACGACCGCACACGCCGCAACGCCACCCCCGGCAAACTGCTCCTGCGCCGCATCGCCGACATCTTCGTCCCCCTCATCCCCGCCCTCATCGCCTGCGGCGTCATCGCCGGCCTCGGCGCCACCCTCAACTCCCTCGCCCTGTCCACCCACACCGCCGCCCTGACCGGCATCGTCCCCGTCACCACCGCGCTCTCCCAGGGCTTCATGTCCTTGATCGCCGTCTTCGTCGGCTACAACACCGCCAAGGAGTTCGGCGGCACCCCCGTCCTCGGCGGCGCGGTCGCCGGCATCGTCGTCTACCCGGGCGTCGCCGCCATCACCCACACCCCCTTCGGCCACCTCAAGCCCGGCCAGGGCGGCGTCCTCGGGGCCCTCGCCGCCGCCGCCCTGTGCGCCGCGCTCGAACACTGGGCCCGCCGATGGGTGCCCGACGCCCTGCAGATGCTGCTCGTGCCCACCACCGCCCTCGCCCTGTCCGGCCTGACCGCCCTGCTCCTCCTGATGCCGCTCGCCGGCCTCCTCGCCGACGGCATCGGCAACGGCGCCACCTGGCTCCTCGCCCACGCCGGCGCCGGCGCCGGGGTCCTCCTCGGCGGCACCTTCGGCACCCTCGTCATGTTCGGCCTCCACCAGGCCCTCATCCCCATCCACACCACCCTCATCGAGCACCAGGGCTACAGCGCGCTCTACCCCATCCTCGCCATGGCCGGCGGCGGCCAGGCCGGCGCCGCCGTCGCCGTCTACCTGCGCGCCCGCCACAACCCCTCGCTGCGCCGGGTCATCAGGTCCGCGCTGCCCACGTGCGTCCTGGGGGTCGCCGAGCCCGTCATCTACGGCGTCACGCTGCCGCTGGTGCGACCCTTCGTCACCGCCGGGATCGGGGCCGCGGTCGGCGGCGCCGTCGTCGGCACGTTCGCCCAGCTCGGCCTGACCACCGGCTCCACCGCGATCGGCCCCTCCGGCCTCGTCCTGCTGCCCCTGCTCGACGGCAGCCACGGCATCGGCCCCGCCGTCCTCGTCTACACCGGCGGCTGGCTCACCGCCGCGCTCGCCGCCTGCGCCGCCACCTACGCCTTCGGCTTCACCCCGGCGATGCTCACCGCCCTCAACGCCCCGGCGGACGGGGCAGGCGGGACGGGCGGGCCAGGCGGGACGGGCAGGTCGGGCGGGTCGGGCGGGCCAGACAGGGCAGGCGGGGCAGGCGGGGCAGGCGGGACGGGCGGGTCGGACGGGTCGGGCGGGGCAGACAGGGCAGGCGGGGCAGGCGGGGCCCCGGCCGAAGGCGCCCCGGCCGGATAGGGTCCGTGACGACGACCGGACGATCTTCGAGGAGTACCGCCATGAGTGCCGCCGTGCCCACCCCGCCCGCCGGTACGCCGATCACCAGGTTCGGCCTGGGCACCGCCGCCGTCGGCCGCCCGGGGTACATCAACCTCGGGCGCGACGCCGACCTGCCCGCCGGGCGCAGCGTCGAGGCGCTGCGCCGGCGCACCCACGAGCTGCTGGACGCCGCGTACGCCGCCGGGGTGCGGTACGTCGACACGGCCCGCTCCTACGGGCGCGCCGAGGAGTTCGTCGCGCAGTGGCTGGCCGAGCACCCCCGGGAGGCGGCCGACACGGTGGTGGGCAGCAAGTGGGGCTACACCTACACGGCGGGCTGGCGCACCTCCGGGGTGGCCGCGCACGAGGTCAAGGAGCACTCGACGGCGGTGTTCGACCGTCAGGTCAAGGAGACCAGGGCCCTGCTCGGGCGCCACCCGGACGTCTACCTCGTCCACTCCGTCACTCCCGACAGCCCCGCCCTCACCGACCCCACCCTGCACGGGCGCCTGGCCGGACTCGCCGCCGATGGCGTGCGGGTGGGCCTGTCCACCAGCGGCCCGGACCAGGCCGCCGCGATCCGCGCGGCCCTCGCCGTGACGGTCGACGGGCAGCCGCTGTTCGCTGCCGTCCAGTCCACCTGGAACCTGCTGGAGACCTCCGCCGCCCCCGCCCTGGCCGAGGCCCACGACGCCGGCTGGCTCGTGGTCGTCAAGGAGGCGATGGCCAACGGTCGCCTCGCCGACCGCAACGCCACCGGCCCCGACACCGCCGCGCTGCGCGCCCTCGCCACCTGCACCGGCGCCACCTGCGACGCCCTGGCCCTGGCCGCGGCGGCCGCCCAGCCCTGGGTCGGCCTCGTCCTGTCCGGCGCCGCCACCCCCGCCCAGCTCGCCTCCAACCTCACCGCCGTCGCCCACCCCCTCACCCCGGACGACCTCGCGGCCCTCGCGCCGCTGGCGGGGCCGGCGGGGGAGTACTGGCGGGCGCGCGCGGGGCTGGCGTGGTCGTGAGGCACTGAGGGGTCGGGGGTGTGGGCGGGCTGCGGACCTCGCGGCCCTCGCGCCGCTGGCGGGGCCGGCGGGGGAGTACTGGCGGGCGCGCGCGGGGCTGGCGTGGTCGTGAGGTCCCGAGCGGTCGGGGCCGGCCGGCTCTCCCGATGTCCGCACCCGCTATGACGGCGTCAAAAAACAGCTCCTGACCAGGCATTCCGGGCACCGGCCAGATATGGCCGGTGCCCGTCCTGGTTCCCCGCGGCGCCCGGACAACACGATGGCCACAGGTCGCCGCACCCGACGCGGCGCCCCACCCGACCAGAGGGAGCCGACCCCACATGACCATGCGTGCCAGCCTCGCCCGCCGCCTCAAGGCCGTCCTCGCGACGACGGCGCTCGCACTCACCGGCGCCGCCGTCGTGCCCACCGCCGCGCACGCCGACACCGCGCAGCCGCACCACTACTACATCGAGCTCGGCGGCACCGGGACGGCCCTGGCGGCACCCCGCTGCACGTACACCTTCGACCTCGCCAACCAGCACCTGCCGGCCGGCAGCACCGCGATCCCGGTCTGCTACCCGGCCAGCGGCGGCCCGTTCATCGGCGGCCAGAACCAGCAGCCGGCCCCGTTCGAGCCGAGCTTCGGCGACAGCGTCAACGCGGGCTACTGGAACGCCAAGGCGGCCCTGGAGAAGGCCTACAAGGCCGACCCCACCGCCCGCTTCACCATCGCCGGCTACTCGCAGGGCGCCTGGGTCGGCGACCTGCTGCTCCAGACCATCGCCAACAACGGCACCGCCGTGCCCCGCGAGCAGGTCGACGGCATGCTCTACGCCGACCCGATGCAGCCGGGCACCGGCTTCTGGCACCTCGTCCCGCAGGGCACCCTGATCCCGTTCGTGGCGTACTCCCCGGGCACCGGCCCGGAGAACTTCCCCGGCGGCATGCCGGTCCAGCGCTTCTGCATCAAGACCGACGGTGTCTGCGACGCGACGTCCCTGGACTCCTTCAGCGGCTTCCTCGCGCAGCACCCGCGCTACCCCGGGAGCATCATCGTCGACACCCTCGCCAACACCGGCGGCAACGGCACCAAGTGGTACCCGGCCGGCGCCTGACCGGATAACGGGGGCGGAGAGCCACGGGGGAACAACGGGGGAGACGGGGGAGCAACGGGGGAAAACCGGCGCCGCGGGGCGGGGGGGGGGGCGGGGGCGCGCCCCCGCCCCCCCCCCCCCCCCCCCCCGGCGGGGGGGGGGGGGAACGCCCCC
>NZ_JBHWGV010000035.1:69832-73329 GCF_042732955.1 Kitasatospora sp. NPDC059747
CGCCGCCGTTTGGGGGGGGCGGGCCCGCGCGGGTCAACGTGGGGGCCGGGGGGGCTTCTGGGGCCAAACCGCGGCGCGCGGCGCGGGGGGCGCCCCCCCCCCGCCACACCCGTCCCTC
Source organism: Kitasatospora sp. NPDC059747 (assembly GCF_042732955.1). NCBI lineage: Bacteria > Bacillati > Actinomycetota > Actinomycetes > Kitasatosporales > Streptomycetaceae > Kitasatospora > Kitasatospora sp. NPDC059747. The sequence continues at coordinate 69,951 of NZ_JBHWGV010000035.1, forward strand.
CTCCTCCCCCCCCGCGGGCGGTGCGTCAGGACAGCTCCAGCCGCGCGTGCGTCGCATCGGCGAAGACCTCCAGCAGCACCCGGCCCACCGGATGCTCCTCCGACAGGAAGGCGCTGCGCCGCGCGCGCACGACCAGGACGTCGTGGGAGTCGAGGAGGTCGGAGAACCCGCGGTTCTCGATGATGTCCCAGAGCGCGTCCAGGCTGCGGCCCTGCCAGTGGTGCAGGGCCTCGTGGTTGACGGCGACGAGGGCCGTGCGGAAGTCCATCAGTGAGTCGACGTCGTGATCCCGGACGTCGACCAGCAGCTCGCTCTTCTCCATGGCGTCAGCGTAGGGGGCGCCGTGGGACGGGACGGTCGGGTAAATGATTGGTATGGCAATAGCAAAAACCGATCTATGCTGTCGTCGTTCACAAACTCTTCGCACGAATCAGGTTTCGCTGGATGAAGCTGCCCAAGGTGTCCGCCGTGCTCGCGGCCGCGGTGCTGGCCCCCGCCGTTCTCTTCCCGTCCTCGGCCGCGGCCGCAGACAGCCCGCAGCCGGCCGGCGTCTCCGGACCCGACACCGCCTCCGACAAGCCCGACATGACCGAGCAGGAGACGCGCGACCGCGCCGAGGTCCAGCGCATCCTCGCGGACAAGGAATCCGGCGTCGGCGTGCGCGAGGCCGCCGAGAAGGCCCTCAAGGGCGGCGCCGCCGAGCTGCGCCGCTTCCTGGAGGTCGAGCTCGCCGAGCAGCGGGCCATCGACAACCAGGTGAGGGTCGCCCAGCTCATCAACAATGCCGGGCCCGTGCTCAAGCAGGCCGCCAAGAACGTGCTCCGCAACGGCACCCCCGAGGACGTCGTCAGGTTCCTCAAGGAAGGCCAGTTCACGGCCCGCGCCGAGGACGAGGACCGGGCCAAGGTGCAGGCCATCCTCGACGACAAGGAGACCGGCGCCGGCGTGCGCGAGGCCGGCGAGAAGGCCCTCAAGGGCGACGCCGCCGCCGTGCGGCACTTCCTGGACGTCGAGCTCCCCGGGGCTCGGGTGGCGGACAACCGGGTGAAGGTCGCCCAGATCCTCTCCGTCGCCACCGGCCGGGCCGTCAGGGACGCCGCCAAGGCCGTGCTCCGCAACGGCACCGACGCGGACGTCGTCAAGTTCCTCAAGGAGGGCCAGTTCACGGCCCGCGCGGAGGACGACCGCGTCGAGACGCTGCGCATCATCGCTGACAAGAGCAACGGCCGGCACGTGCAGGAGGGTGCGCAGAAGGCGCTCAACGGCACGGCCGCCGACGTGCGGCGCTTCCTTGAGGTCGAGCTGCCGCAGCTGCGCGCGAGCGACAACCGGATCAAGGTCTCGCAGATCGTCGAGACCGGCGGGCCGGCCGTGAAGAAGGCCGCGCTCCAGGCGCTCGACGGCAGCAACGACGACATCGCGAACTTCCTCAAGGAGGGCTGGGCCAAGGCCCGCGCCCAGGACGAGGCCGACGCCGCCGGCAAGCCGGCCCAGGACCGGACCCCGGACCAGAAGCCGGTCGCGCAGCCGGAGTCCGGCCAGGGCCAGGGCGTCCAGCCCGCCGCCGTGACCGCGGCCACCGGCACCGCCGCGAGCGCCGCCGGTGCCACCGCCGGGGCCGCCTCCGCCCGCCCCGGCCAGCTCGCTGCCACCGGCGCGGACGGCTTCGGCTGGGAGGCCGGCGGCGCCGCCGCGGCCGTCGCCGCAGGTGCTGCGCTCGTCGCCGTCTCGCGCCGCCGTCGCTCCACCGAGAGCTGACGCACCCCGCACCCCCGCACACCCGCGCCCCCGGCCGCCGCACCCCGGCGCCGGGGGCGCGGCGTTCCCGGACGGCGTCGAGTCAGATAAAAACTTGGTATTGAAAACCTTTGAGTTGATCTAAGCTGTGGCCGTTCACAAACTCTCCGCACGAATCAGGTTTCGCTGGATGAAGCTGCCCAAGGTCTCCGCCGTGATCGCGGCTGCCGTGCTGGCCCCCGCCGTTCTCTTCCCGTCCTCGGCCTCGGCCGCCGACAGCCCGCAGCCGGCCGGCGTCTCCGGACCCGACACCGCCTCCGACAAGCCGGACGACGCCGGGCACCAGGACGCGGGCGACCAGGAGAAGCGCGACCGCGCCGAGGTCCAGCGCATCCTCGCGGACAAGGAGTCCGGCCGGGGCGTGCGCGACGCGGCGAGGAAGGCCCTCAAGGGCGGCGCGGCCGAGCTGCGCCACTTCCTGGAGGTCGAGCTTCCCAAGCAGCGCGCGGACGACGACCGGGTGATGCTCGGCCGGATCATGGCCGAGGGCGGGCCGGCCGTGAAGGCGGCGGCCGGCAAGGCGCTGGACGGCACCTACGCGGACGTCGTCAGGTTCCTCAAGGAGGGCCAGTTCACGGCCCGCGCCGAGGACGAGGACCGGGCCAAGGTGCAGGCCATCCTCGCCGACAAGGAGTGCGGCCGAGGCGTGCGCGAGGCCGGCGAGAAGGCCCTCAAGGGCGACGCCGCCGCCGTGCGTCACTTCCTGGAGGTCGAACTCCCCAGGCAGCGCGCGGACGACAACCGGGTGAAGGTCGCCCAGATCCTGTCGGCCGCCACCGGCCGCGGGGTCAAGGAGGCGGCGATCCAGGCGATGAACGGGACCGACGCCGACATCGTCACGTTCCTCACCAAGGGCTGGGCCACGGCCCAGGCCGAGGACGACCGCGTCGCGGTGCTGCGCCTCATGGCCGACAAGGACTGCGGCCGCGGTGTGCGCGAGGCCGGCAGCAAGGCACTCGACGGCACGGCCGCCGACGTGCGGCGCTTCCTGGAGACCGGGTACGCCGAGGCCCGTCAGGACGACGACCGGGTCAAGCTCTCGCAGATCATGGACGTGGGCGGGCCGGCCGTGAAGGCGGCGGCCGGCAAGGCGCTGAGCGGCACCTACGCGGACGTCGTCAAGTTCCTGAAGGAGGGCCAGTTCACGGCCCGCGCGCAGGACGAGGCCGATGCCGCCCGCAAGCCGGCCCAGGACCGCACCCCGGACGCGAAGCCGGCCGCGCAGCCGGAGTCCGGCCAGGGCCAGGGTGTCCAGCCCGCCGCGGTGACCACGACCACCGGCACCACCGGCACCGCAGGCACCACCGGCACCACCGGTACGGCCGGTACGGCCACGGGCACCACCACCGCCGGGACCGCCGCCACGGCCACCTCCGCCCGCCCGGGCCAGCTGGCCGCCACGGGTACGGACGGTCTCGGCTGGGAGGCCGGCGGCGCTGCCGCAGCCGTTGCCGCGGGTGCGGCGCTGGTCGCGGTCTCGCGCCGCCGCCGCTCCGCCGGAAGCTGACACCGCCGGCAACACCAGGGCGGGGGGGGGGGGGCGCGGGGGGGGGGGCGCCCCGCCGCGCGGGGGGGGGGGGGT
>NZ_JBHWGV010000035.1:73339-76361 GCF_042732955.1 Kitasatospora sp. NPDC059747
ACCGCCGCCAACACCCGGGCGGCGCCCCCCCGTGGGGCAGCCGCCGCCCTTCGCCGTTGCGGTGCGAGGGTCAGTACTGGGTGCTGACCGTCACGCCGCTGAAGTCGGTGTTGGCGTAGAGGCTGATGTAGCGGTAGCCGGCCGTCGGGTTGGTGACGGTGAGGCTCTGGGCGGTGCCGGGCCCGGTGGAGGAGGCGGTGAAGGCGCTCGGGGAGGCCCAGGTGTCGGCGTTGTAGTAGAGCGAGGCGTTGCCGGTGCCGCCGGAGGTGGAGACCTTCAGCGTGCTGGTGCCGGCCGGCAGGTAGACGTAGAAGTAGTCGAGGCTGCCGGCGGTGCGGGCCTGGCCGGGCCGCGAGCAGTTCTGGCCGAGCGCGTCGGTGCGCGGGTCGGTGCAGGTCGGCAGGGTGGTGCCGGCGCCGGTGGTGACGGTGACGGAGGACGGGGTGCTGGCGCTCTTGCCGGCGCTGTCGGTGACGGTCAGGGCGACCGTGTAGGTGCCGGGGTTGGCGTAGGTGTGCACCGGGTTCTGCTGGTCGGAGGTGGTGCCGTCGCCGAAGGTCCAGTGCCAGGAGGCCAGCTTCGCCTGGGAGTTGGTCTCCACGGACTTGTCGTTCAGGGTGACGGTGGCGCCGTTGACGGACTGGCCGAACAGGGCGGTGGGGCCGTCGGCGTAGCAGGCGCCGGCGGCGCAGGCGTTCAGCCAGGCGTCGAAGTCGGCGTCGTAGGAGGTGCCGAGGCCGTTGTAGACCGCGTAGCCGCCCTGGTAGTCACCGGTGCGGAAGTGGCCGAGCATGTTGTACACGTCGGAGGGGTGCTTCTCCAGCATGTAGCGCACCGCCAGGTAGCCCCACGGGTAGGTGCGCACCGAGTCCGAGTTGTCGTAGGTGTTCTGGAAGACGGTGCTCAGCTTGTAGCGGTGCGCGGCGGCCTCGGTCATCGCCTGGGTGTCGGTGGTGCCGCGGTAGCTGTAGGACTCGTACTCGGCGACGCCCTCGATCCACCAGATGTCCGGGACGGAGATCTCGGTGCCGAAGTTGCCCTTCATGTCGTAGATGTTGTCGAGGTAGTGCGTGTACTCGTGGTTGAGGTTCCACACGTTGGCGGGGAAGCCGTCGTTCCACGACTTCTGGTACATGACCGACACCGGCTGGTTGTTGGGGTCGGTGACGTCCATGACGGTCTGGCCGCCGTTGTTGGTGGAGTTGTTGTAGATGGCCCAGGAGTAGGTGAGGTAGTCGGCCTGGTTCTTGAAGACGGCGAGGGTGATGGTCTTGCCGTACTGGTTCGGGACGGGGCCGTTGTCCTTGACCATGGTGTGGAAGAAGCCGTCCTCGCCGCGCAGGCTGGCGCAGACGGTGGCCAGGTCCTCGGCGGACAGGGCCTCGCCGCGGATGGTGCGGTTGTCGCACACCAGCGTATTGGGCAGGACGGCGGCGGTGAGCTTGCCGGGCAGGTCGCAGGTGCCGTAGGAGGAGCACTGCGCGCCGTCGTACTGGTTGGCGTTGTACGCGGTGTACACGTACAGCGGGCCGGTGCTGCCGGTGACCGGGGTGGTGTCGAGGACCTGCTTGACCAGGGGCCGGGTGAACGCGGCGACGGAGCCGCCGTCGCCGGCGGTGCGGGCGAGGTCGTTGCCGGCGTTGACGTCGAGGAACTGGTTGGCGGTGCCGAGCAGGTCCTTGTGGTTCTGTGCGAAGTTCGCGAGGGCCGTGATCACGCTCGGGTCGGCGGCGACCGCGCTGACGTAGTCGGGGTTCCAGTTGGCCCGCCACAGCGGCGCGAACAGGACGGCGTTGACGGCCTTCACCATCTTCGGGAAGGCGTTGTAGCCGTTGTCGTAGCCGTTCAGGACCTGCTTGTAGACGTTCAGGTAGCGGGCCTGGATGTTGGCGCTGTCGGTGAGGACCAGCACGTCGTAGAGCACGAGGCCGTTGGCGTCGGTGACGTCGTGCCAGCGCGCGCCGGCGAAGAACGCGTCGAGGCCGGCCTTGACGGCGGCGGTGAGCGAGGCGTCGTAGGGGCCGACGGCGGAGGCGTTGTTGGACTGGACGTAGAAGCCGGCCCGCAGGAACAGCACGAGCTGCAGGATGCCGGTGGAGTTGTCGCCGGTGTAGTGCGCGGCCTGGGCCTGGAAGGCGGCGGCGACGGTGAGCATCTGGGACTGCTTGAAGACGTTCCCGGCGTCGGTCCCGGTGACGTTGAACAGCGTGTTGACGCAGTCCGTGGTCGAGCCCTGGACGAAGGAGACCAGGTCGGCGCCACTGCGGGAGCCGAAGTCGGCCGGCGTGCAACCAGCCGCGTCCGCACCGGACTTGGCGGCGGCGAACGCGTGCTTCACGGGGGCGGGAGCCGGCTGCTTGGCGCCCGCGGACGGGCCGCTCTGCACGGCCGTCCCGGCCGGCTGCAGGGCCTGCCCGAGCCGGTCGGCCGCCAGCGGGGCGGCCGTGCGTCCTATCGCCTCGGACGCCGGGGAGGCTATCTCGGCCCCGAACGGCGCGGGCACGGCCGGCGCGGCGGCCTTCACGGGAGCCGCCGCGGGCGAGGCGAGGGCGGGGGTCGGCAGCATGAACGCGGAGCCGGCGAGGGCACCGGCCACCAGAAGGGGAAGGGATTGGCGCAGACGCACTGCGGTGTCCTTGTCCTGAGTGGGGGAGATGAGTAACGGAGCGTCAGCCACGAGGCGTGAGGGAGGGGGACCTTGACGACAACCTGTCACCGGATTCAGGGTCAGAACAATGTCACAGGTTATATGCCACCGCAAGGGTGTGACATGGCACTGCCTTGGGGGGTGGTCCTCGGGGGCGAGCGCCCTGGCGGGTTCGTGAGGCTTGGCAGGTTCGTGAGGCTTGGCAGTGTGGCGGACTCCGGGCCGCCGAGAGTCCTGGTGGCCCGCCAGGTGCGGAACCCGGCCGCTGGCGTTGCCGCCCGCCGACGGCCAGAGGCCCCACCGGAAGATTAAACCGGTGTTCCGGCCGGTTGTGGGTGGGTGGTATATAGCATGGCTGGATGTGAGGGGCGCGGC
>NZ_JBHWGV010000035.1:76371-80199 GCF_042732955.1 Kitasatospora sp. NPDC059747
CTGTGGGGGGGACTCGGGGCGGCCGCGAGTCGGGGGGGCCCCCCTGGGGCGCACCCGGGCCGCGGGCGTGGCCCCCGTCCCCGCGCCTGTGGCTCCAGCGGAAGTGAATCCGCTGGAGCCTCCGGGATGTGCGTGGTGGATCTATCGCATGGCTGTCTCTGCGTGCAGCGCCTCGGTGGGCTCGTCATCGCAGAGAAGGAGGACCTTGAACGGCACTCCCTTGCCGTCGGGCTTCCCGAGCGGGTCCGCCCACTCTCGCGCAGCACGCGAAAGAATCGAGAGCAGAATTTCACGCTCCTCGGTATTCCCGGCGAGCATGCTTTCGGTGTGGTCGACGATGATCAGGTAATGATCGGCCGGATGCCACGACAGGTCTCGCAGGCAGTCGGACAGTGCATCCCAATTCCAGCCGAAGTACGCCGGAAACGTCAGGGCGTAGGAAAACTGTTCGAAGGCGTCATGTGCCTCGACCAGCTTCCGGCCGTCCAGGCGGGCTGCGACGATCGAGCCCGACGGTGGCATCAATGCGGCGATCGAGAACTGCGAGTCGGCGCGAGCCGTCAGCAGCGAAGGTCCCTCCAGGGTCCACAGCTCAAGGTCTTTCACGATCCAGGCACCGCCACGATCCAGGTCTGATAGTGGGTCGCAGTATAGTAGATCGACCCGTCCGACCCGGTCACGATCCTCTCGCCGCCAGGCTTTGGATTAGCCCCCGCCTGAACCGTTCCCCACTCTCGGTATGTGATCGCTTTTCCGGTGCTGTCGTACTGAGGAAGCTGGTGGCCGCCATTCTTTCCTGAGTTTTCAAAACGGGCGGGAGTGGACGGTCCGGCAAATTGATTGCCGGCTCCCTGGGCTTCGACGCCGTACTGCTGGATATCCCTGACGACGGCCATGGACTCATCTGGGATGGCAGGCGGAATCCATCCGGAAAGCTTTGACGTGTCCCCGAGGATGTCTCCGCAGCCGGAATTGTGGACGAGAATCGGCGTGTTGCCGGCCAGCACGTAGTACGTGTGGACGAGAGCGACGGTGAGGTTGTACGCGGGCTGCAGCGTCGTCCAGTGCCGGGTACCGGTGATCACGGGGGCCCGGCCGTCGGCGGTGCGGACCGTGTCGCCGACAACCAGATTTACGGCGTCGCGCCAGTCGTGGGCGCTCTCCGACCAGTACGGGTGGTGGTCGGTGGAGGTGATGGCCGAAGCGGTGCCGTCGGGAGCGGCGATCGTGAGTTCGGTGAAGTCACGGTCGTCGGGGGTGTAGATGGTGTTCTCGACGCGCTGCGCGCTGGTGGCGCCGGTGGCGGGGTCGGTGGCCGTGACCGTGTCCCCGATGCGGATCTGCTCGATGGGACGGGTCGTGCCGTCGGCCATGAGCACGAGGGTGCCGGCCGGGAAGCTGTTGCGCTTCGTCAGACAGGCCGGCGCCTTGCGGCCGTTCTCCGAAACCTTGGCTTCGCCCTCGAGTTGCTGGACCAGCGTGCGGTCGACGTTCTGGTCCTGCCGCAGGGCCTGGAGCGCGGCTTCGGTTCCGACGCCGTCCTTCAGGGTGAGGCGGAACTTCGCGACCGCGTCCGCCGTCGACGTCAGCTTGTTGATGGCCGCCTGGCTGTAGCCGTTGAGCGTCGCCTGGACGGCGATCTTGGCGTCCTCGATGCCGACGCCCGTCTCCAGCGCGAAGCGGAACGCCACCACGGCCTTGGCGCCCTTGGCGAGGGTGCCGTACGGGATGAAGTTGGACGCCGCCCACGCGCACGAGCTGTTGAAGCCGAAATCGTGGTAGCACTTGACGAAGTCGTCGGTCAGCGCGTGCCACAGGATCTGGCCGCGGACCGCCTCCGGCGAGTAGTGCGCCTTGTAGTCAAAGTAGGTGATCTGGACGTTCTGGTCACGCTGGTCGTCGACCTTGGTGCTGCTGACGACGACGGTGTTCCAGACGCTGTACTTGCCGGTGCAGGCCGCGATCGACAGGCCCGGCTCCGGGCAGGTCTTCATCACGTAGTTGACCGTGCCGGTGACGTGGACGGTCACCGTGAGGTCACAGACGTCCTGGCCCTTGTCGTTCTGGTGCCAGACCTTGGGGTCGACGTTCTTCAGCAGGACGTCGCCGCGGCCCATGACGAAGTCACCGGCGGTGCAGTGACCCATGTTGTCCTTGACCGGGTCGGCCTTCATGTCGCTCTGCGGGTCGGCCACGACGTAGGAGACCCGGCCCTGGGCGTCGACCGTGGCGGTCTGGTCCTCCAGCGCGCCCTCGATGGTGTCGGTGCACTGCTTCGTGAAGTAGGCGTCCCGGGCGGCGTTGGCGGCCTGCTGCGCCTCGTCGCGGCTCTTGGCAGCCGCGGCGGCGGAGGCCTGGGCCTGGTCGGAGGCGGTCTTCGCGGCGGAGGCGTACTGCTGCGCCTGGTTGGCGTAGCTGGTGGCCGCCGCGGCCGAGAAGTCGGCGCTGCGGGCGGCCGCGTTGGCGTTGGCGGCGGAGGCCTGGGCCTGCTTGGCGGACTGGGCCGCCTGGGCGGCGGACGCCTGCGCGGCCTGGGCGGACTGCGCGGCCTGGGCCGCGAAGTTCTGGGCCTGCTGGGCGGACTGGCTGGCCTGGTTGGCGTAGCCGGCGGCCTCGTTGGCCGCGCCGCGCGCGGTGGCGTACGACTGGGCGGCCTGCGCCGCGTACTGGCGCGCCTGGGCGACCGAGCCGTCGATGGTGGCCAGGTAGGCCGCGACGGTGGCCACGTGGGAGGCGGTCATCGCGTCGCGCTGCTGGGCCTTGGCCAGACCGCTCTGCAGGAACGGCACGAGCCGGTCGGCGGGGCCGGACAGGACGGCCTGCGCGGCCGCCTTGACCTCGGGGCCGCCACTGGCCAGGGCCTGCGTCACCTGGACGCGGTTGTCGTCGTCGCGGGCCTTGAACTGGCCGGTGGTCAGGAAGGCGCGGACGTCGTCGATCGTGCCGTCCAGGGCCTTGCCGGCCGCGGCCTTCACGCCCGGGCCACCCGTGGCCATGATCTGCGAGAGCGCGACACGGTCGTCGTCGTCCTTGCCCGGGTACTGGCCGGTGGCCAGGAACGCGCGCACCTGGTCGGCGGTGCCGACCGAGGCGGTCTCCGCGGCGAGGCGGCGCTCCAGCTTGCCCGGCGCCTGGGAGATCGCCATCACGCTGGTGCGGTCGTCGTAGTCGCGCGCGGTCGGCAGACCGCTGCCCAGGAACGTCTGGACGGCGCTGTCGTCGCCCTCCAGCGCGGTCTGGGCGGCAGCCTTGGTCCACGGACCGCCGGCGTCCAGCAGCCGGAAGGCGGCCTGACGGCCCTTCAGCACGGCGGTCTTCGCATCGACGCCGGACGCGGTCGCGTCCTTGACCAGCTGGTCGGTGTCGGCCGCGAACTGGGTGGCCTTGCCGGCCTCCCACGCCGCGGTCCTGGCCTTCAGGTCCGCGTCGCGCGAGGCCTCGTCGGCCGCTGCCATCTCGGCGGCCTGCTGGCCGGCGAGGCGCTCGGCGTCGGAGGCGCGGGCGATGTCGGCGACCTTGTGGGCCTGGGCCGCGGAATTCGCCGCGGAGTTGGCGTCGGCGTCGGCCGCGGTGGCGGCGGCCTGCGCGACGTTGGCCGCGGTGTTCGCGTCACCGGCGTGCTGGGCTGCCTGCTCGGCCGCGGTGGCCGCGGCTTCCGCGTGGGCGGCCGCGTCGTTGGCGGCGCGCTGCGCGTCGCCGGCCGCGGCGGCCGCCTGGTTGGCGATCGCGACGGTGGCGTTGGCGGCGCGGGTGGCCTCGGCGGCGGCGCTGCGGGCGCGGGCGGCCGCGTTGCGGGCGCGGGCGGCGTCCTCGGCGGACACGCCGGAG
>NZ_JBHWGV010000036.1:0-18943 GCF_042732955.1 Kitasatospora sp. NPDC059747
GGGGGGGGGGGTTATGTGGGTTATCGTGCGCCGGGTGCGCCTGGGGGGGGGGGGGGCCGCGGGTGTGGGTCGGGGGGGGGGGGGCCGCCGGTCTGTCGTGCCCGCGGAGGGGTCAGGCCGGGCGGAGCCAGATGGTGGCCAGTGGGGGGAGGATCAGGTCGGCGGAGCGGGGCTGGCCGTTCCACTCGACGGGGTCGGCCTTGATCGGGGTCGAGTTGCCGGTGCCGGTGCCGCCGTAGGCCTCGGCGTCGGTGTTGAGGACTTCCTCCCACAGCTGGTCGCGGCCGTCGAGGGCGGGGAGGCCGACGCGGTGGCCGTGGCGGACGACGGGGGAGAAGTTGCAGACGGCGACGAGGGGCGAGCCGTCGGCGGCGTGGCGGACGTAGGAGAGCAGGTTGTCGTCGGCGGAGCCGCCGTCGAGCCACTGGAAGCCCTCGGGGGAGGTGTCGAGCTCCCAGAGGGCGGGGGTGTCGCGGTAGTGGCGGTTGAGGTCGCGGACGAGGCGGCGCACGCCCTGGTGGTCCCGGTGGGCCGGCCACTGCTCGTCGAGCACCCACCACTGCGGGCCGGTCTCGTGGTCCCATTCCGCGCCCTGGGCGAACTCCTGCCCCATGAAGAGGAGTTGCTTGCCGGGGTGGGACCACATGAAGCCGAGGTAGGCGCGGTGGTTGGCGCGCTGCTGCCACCAGTCGCCGGGCATCTTGGAGACGAGCGCCCGCTTGCCGTGCACGACCTCGTCGTGGGAGATCGGCAGGATGTAGTTCTCGGAGTAGGCGTACACCATCGAGAAGGTGATCTCGTCGTGGTGGTACCTGCGGTGCACCGGCTCCTTGGACATGTAGACCAGCGAGTCGTGCATCCAGCCCATGTTCCACTTGAGGCCGAAGCCGAGGCCGCCGCCGTCGGTCGGGCGGGTCACGCCGTCCCAGGCGGTCGACTCCTCGGCGATCGTCACGACGCCCGGGCAGCGCCGGTAGACGGTCGCGTTCATCTCCTGGAGGAAGGAGGCCGCGTCGAGGTTCTCCCGTCCGCCGAACCGGTTGGGCGTCCAGGCGCCGCCCTCGCGGGAGTAGTCGAGGTAGAGCATCGAGGCGACGGCGTCCACGCGCAGCCCGTCGATGTGGAACTCCTCGCACCAGTAGACCGCGTTGGCGACGAGGAAGTTGCGCACCTCCTTGCGCCCGTAGTCGAACTCCAGCGTGCCCCAGTCGGGGTGTTCGGCGCGCAGCGGGTCGGCGGGCTCGTAGAGCGGCTCGCCGTCGAAGCGGGCGAGGGCGAAGGCGTCCTTGGGGAAGTGGGCGGGCACCCAGTCGACGATCACGCCGATCCCGTGCCGGTGCAGCGTGTCGACGAGGTGGCGGAAGTCGTCCGGGGTGCCGAGGCGGGCGGTGGGCGCGTAGTAGCCGGACACCTGGTAGCCCCAGGAGCCGCCGAAGGGGTGCTCCATGACCGGCATGAACTCCACGTGGGTGAAGTTCAACTCCTTCAGGTAGCCGGGGAGTTCCTCGGCGATCGCGCGGTAGCTGGTGAGGTCGGGCCGCCAGGACGGCAGGTGCAGCTCGTACACCGACATCGGCGCCCGGTGGTGCGCGGCGCGTGCGCGGCGGGCCATCCACTCGCCGTCCTCCCACCGGTAGGCGGAGGAGGTGACGACGGACGCGGTGCCGGGCGGGCACTGGGCGGCGCGGGCCAGGGGGTCGGCCTTGTCGAGCACCCAGCCCTGCCGGGTGTGGATCTCGTACTTGTAGGTGGTGCCCTCGGCCAGCCCGGGGACGAAGAGCTCCCACACGCCGGAGGAGCCGAGCGAGCGCATCGGGTGCCCGGTGCCGTCCCAGTGGTTGAAGTCCCCGATCAGCCGCACCCCGGCGGCGTTCGGCGCCCACACGGCGAACGCGGTGCCGGCCACGCCGTCCACCGTCCGCACGTGCGAGCCGAGCACCTGCCACAGCTGCTCGTGCCGGCCTTCGGAGATGAGGTGCAGGTCGAGCTCGCCGAGGGTGGGCGGGGTGCGGTAGCCGTCCTGCTGGACGAGGGGTTCGCCGTCCGGGTAGGTCACCAGCAGCCGGTAGTCGGGCGGTGCGCCGCCGGCGAGCAGGCCGGTGAACAACCCGGCCTGCTGGTGGGTGAGTTCGGCCGGGCCCTGGGCGGTCTCGACCACGACCCGTTCGGCGAACGGCCGCAGCACCCGGATCGCGGTGCCGCCGTGCACGGGGTGGGCGCCGAGCAGCGCGTGCGGGTCGTGGTGCTGGCCGCCGACCAGCCGGTCCACCTCGGAGGGCGGCAGCGGCGCCTCGGGCAGCCGCAGGGCCCCGGCCGGCAGCGGTTCGGGAGCCGGGGCGGGGCCGGGAGCAGAGGTGGCGGCGGGGGCAGGAGCGGGTGTCCCCGTACCGGCCAGGAACGTGGCCGGTACGGGACGGGTGGTGCGGCCGGGCGGGTCGAGCGGCGTCACGGCGGGGTCCTCCTGCGGCGGGGGGTGTGAGCGAACTCCTGCGGGCGGTACGAGCGGGGGATCACACGGTCAGGGCGAGCCGGTTGATCGCGGCCAGCGGGATCGGCAGCCAGCTCGGGCGGTGCCGGGCCTCGTACACGACCTCGTAGACCGCCTTGTCGATCTCCAGCGCGCGCATCAGCTCCGGCGAGGCCGCCGGGTCGACGCCGCCCCCGGCGGTGTACCCGGCGCAGAAGGCGGTGCGGTTGCGCTGTGCCCAGGCGGCGGCGAGGTGGGCGAGCTCGGGGTCGACCGGGCCGCCGGCGAGGAGGTGGGCCGCCGCGTAGTCGAAGGAGCGCAGCATCGCGGCGACGTCGCGCAGCGCGGGCTGCGGTTCGCGGCGCTCGTTGACGGACTTGGCGGGCTCGCCCTCGAAGTCGAGCAGGACCCAGCCGTGCGGGGTGCGCATGGCCTGGCCGAGGTGCAGGTCGCCGTGGATGCGCTGGACCGGAAGGCCGTCCGGGTGGGCGTCGGCGAGCTGCTGGAAGGCGCTGCGCAGGGCGGCCCGGTAGCGCATCAGTCCGGGGACGGCGGCGACGGCGCTGTCGAGGCGGTCGGCCATGGCGGTGGCGAGCTGGCGGGTCTGGGCGCGGTCGAGGCGGGCGACGGGCATCGAGCGGGCGAGCACCCGGTGCACCTCGGCGGTGGCCCGCCCGAGCCGGTGGGCCTCGATCGCGAAGTTGCCGGGGGACGGGTCGCCCTTGAGCCGGCCGACCTGGTCGAGGGCGAGCTCCCAGCCGTCCTCGGCGTCCGGCAGGTAGCGCTGGAGCAGGCCGAGGGTGGCGGGTTCGGCGCGTTCCATCCGGCTCTCGAACCAGGCCGCGACCCGCGGGATGCGGGTGGAGCCGGCCCGGGAGAGGGCGAGGGAGAGTTCGAGGTCGGGGTTGGTGCCGGGGTGGACGCGGCGGAAGAGCTTGAGGATGTACGAGGTGCCGTAGATGACGGAGCTGTTGGACTGCTCGGCGGTGGAGGCGCGCCCGGGGATCGTGGTGGGCAGGCCGGAGCCGGGGGTGCGGCGGAACGACAGCGAGCCGAAGCGGTCGCCGGTGGCCAGGTGCTCCAGCAGGCGCCCGGTGAGCTCCGGGTCGTGGACGGCGTCGTAGAGCGTCGCGCCGTCGTACGGGCCGTGGGTGAGCCGGCCGAGCACGGCGCCGGGCTCGATGTCGGCGGGGCGCTCGGAACGGACGCCGAGGAGGAGTTGGTAGACGTCCCCGTGCGGGGCGCCGGCCGTGGTGGCGTGCTCGACCCGCAGCAGGAGGTGCAGCAGGGCCGGGTCGCCGACCTGCAGCGGGGTTCCGACCACCGGGGTGAGCCCGGTGATGGGCCGTCCCTTCCCGGCGTACCAGCGCTGGGTGGGGAGCCACTCGGAGATCAGCGGCAGGGCCGCCTGGACGAGTTCGCTGACCCCCAGGGCGGTTCTCCGGAGCCCGGTGCTCCGCGCGCCCGCCGACGCGGCGGGGCCGGCCGGGGTGTCGTGCTGCACATGGGCTTGAGAACGGGAGGTTTCGGACATGACTCCCTTTCCCCGGAAGCGGGCCGACTGCCCGACGGGTCTGGCCGGGTCCGTCAGTCTTCCGGATTTCGGCGGCGCGGCGGTGGCGGCACGCGAGCGGGGCTCAGGTGTCACGCCTTCGTGTGGGTGGCCGTTGGGCTGTTCTCCGTACGCGGCGCCGGGGGCGCCGCGGGGCGGAGGACCCCGGGGCGCGCGGGTTCAACTCGCGCTCCCCGAGGGTCTGGTGGTGCGGTCGGGGCCGGTGCGGCGGATCGTTACTTCGACCGCCTGGTCCCGCTCAGTCGCGGGGGCTGCCGGAGCTGGAACCAGTAGAAGCCGTGGCCGGCCAGGGTGAGCAGGTACGGCCACTCACCGATCGAGGGGAAGCGCACTCCGCCGATCAGCTCGACCGGGTAGCGTCCGCCGTACTGCCGCAGGTCCAGTTCGGTCGGTTGTGCGAACCGCGAGAAGTTGTTCACGCACATGACCAGGTCCCCCTCGTGCTCCCGCACGAAGGCCAGCACCGCGGGGTTGCTGGAGGGCAGTTCGGTGTACGTGCCCAGACCGAACGCCGGGTTGAGCTTGCGGATCTCGATCATGCGACGCGTCCAGTGCAGCAGCGAACTCGAACTGCTCTGCTGCGCCTCGACGTTGGTCACCTGATAGCCGTACACCGGGTCCATGATGGGCGGCAGACTGAGCCTGCCCGGGTCGGCGGAGGAGAAACCCGCGTTGCGGTCCGGGGTCCACTGCATCGGGGTGCGGACGCCGTCCCGGTCGCCGAGCCAGATGTTGTCGCCCATGCCGATCTCGTCCCCGTAGTAGAGCACCGGCGAGCCGGGCAGCGAGAGGAGGAGGGCGGTGAACAGCTCGATCTGGTTGCGGTCGTTCTCCAGCAGCGGGGCGAGCCGGCGCCGGATGCCCACGTTGGCGCGCATCCGGGGGTCCTTGGCGTACTCCGCGTACATGTAGTCGCGCTCCTCGTCGGTGACCATCTCCAGGGTCAGCTCGTCGTGGTTGCGCAGGAAGATGCCCCATTGGCACCCGTACGGGATGTGCGGGGTCTTGGCGAGGATCTCCGAGACGGGGTAGCGGGACTCGCGCCGCACCGCCATGAAGATCCGCGGCATCACCGGGAAGTGGAACGCCATGTGGCACTCGTCGCCGCCCGCCGCGAAGTCGCCGAAGTAGTCGACGACGTCCTCGGGCCACTGGTTGGCCTCGGCGAGCAGCACGGTGTCGGGGTAGTCGGCGTCGATCTCCTTGCGGACCCGGCGCAGGAACTCGTGGGTCTCCGGCAGGTTCTCGCAGTTGGTGCCGTCGCGCGCGAACAGGTAGGGCACCGCGTCCAGCCGGAAGCCGTCGATGCCGAGGTCGAGCCAGAACCGCAGCCCGGCGATCATCTCGTCCTGGACGCGGGGGTTGTCGTAGTTGAGGTCGGGCTGGTGAGAGAAGAACCGGTGCCAGAAGTACTGCTTGCGGACCGGGTCGTACGTCCAGTTGGAGGTCTCGGTGTCGACGAAGATGATGCGGGCGTCCGGGTACCGCTTGTCGTCGTCGGCCCACATGTAGAAGTCGCCGTACGGCCCGTCCGGGTCCGCGCGGGAGGCCTGGAACCACGGGTGCTGGTCGCTGGTGTGGTTCATGACGAAGTCGATGATCACGCGCATGCCGCGGGCGTGCGCGGCGTCCACGAACTCCATGAAGTCGGCGATGTCGCCGAACTCGGGCAGCACCGATTTGTAGTCGGCCACGTCGTACCCGCCGTCGCGCAGCGGCGAGGCGAAGAACGGCGGGAGCCAGAGGCAGTCGATGCCGAGCCACTGGAGGTAGTCGAGCTTGGCCGTGAGCCCCTTCAGGTCCCCGACCCCGTCGCCGTTGCTGTCCTGGAAGGACCGCACCAGCACCTCGTAGAAGACCGCACGCTTGAACCACTCGGGGTCCAGGTTCTTCTTCGAGGTCTCGGGGAAGGTGTCGGGGACGGGCTCGTTCACTGTCACGCTGGGTTCCTCCGAACCGTGAGGAGGTGAGCCGGCTCGGCTGAGGGATCGAGCCGGACGTAGTTGTGCCGGCCCCAGGTGTAGGCGGCGCCGGTGAGCTCGTCGTGCACCGCGAACGGGCCGTCGCCGTCGAGCGTGACGGTGGCCTCCTGGACGTGGTGCGGGTCGAGGTTGACCACGGTGATGACCTGGTCGGTCAGGCCCTCCGGGGTGGTCGCGGTCTTGGAGTAGGCGATCACCTGGTCGTTGTCGGTGGGGTGGAAGCGCAGGTCGCGCAGCTGGCGCAGGGCGGGGTGGCGCCGGCGCAGCCGGTTGAGCACGGTGAGCAGCGGGGCGAGGGTGTCGGTGCGGTTCCAGTCGCGCGGGCGCAGCTCGTACTTCTCCGAGTGCAGGTACTCCTCGGAGCCGGGGTGGGCCGGCTCGTTCTCGTACAGCTCGAACCCGGCGTAGACGCCGTAGGTGGGGGAGAGCGTGGCGGCGAGCACGGCGCGGACGGCGAACGCGGCCCGGCCGCCGTGCTGGAGGTAGGCGTGCAGGATGTCGGGGGTGTTGGCGAAGAAGTTGGGCCGCATGTAGGCGGCCGCGTCACCGGTGAGTTCGGTGAGGTAATCGGTGAGTTCCGGCTTGGTGGTGCGCCAGGTGAAGTACGTGTACGACTGGTGGAAGCCGATCTTCCCGAGGGTGTGCATCATCGCGGGGCGGGTGAAGGCCTCCGCCAGGAACACGACGTCGGGGTCGGTGCGGGCGATGTCGGCGAGCACCTTCTCCCAGAACAGCACCGGCTTGGTGTGCGGGTTGTCGACCCGGAAGATCCGCACTCCGTGGGACATCCAGAAACGCAGGATGCGAACGGTTTCCTTGACGATTCCATCCATGTCCTGATCGAAGTTGACCGGATAGATGTCCTGGTACTTCTTCGGCGGGTTCTCGGCGTACGCGATGGTGCCGTCGGCGCGGTGGCTGAACCATTCCGGGTGCTTGTTCACCCACGGGTGGTCGGGGGAGCACTGGAGGGCGAAGTCCAGCGCCACCTCCAGGTGCAGCGCCCGGGCCTCGGCGACGAAGTGGTCGAAGTCCTCGATGGTGCCGAGGTCCGGGTGGACGGCGTCGTGGCCGCCCTCCGGCGAACCGATCGCCCAGGGCGAGCCGACGTCGTGCGGACCGGCCGTCAGGGTGTTGTCCGGGCCCTTGCGGTAGGCGCGGCCGATCGGGTGGACGGGCGGCAGGTAGACCACGTCGAAGTCCATCGCGGCGATCGCGGGCAGCCGCTCGGCGGCGGTGCGCAGGGTGCCCGAACGCGGCGGCTCGACGCCGTTCGGGTCCACCACGGCGCCCTCCGACCGCGGGAAGAACTCGTACCAGGAGCCGAACAGGGCGCGCTCGCGGTCCACCTGGAGCGGCAGCGGGCGGGAGGCGCTCAGCAGCTCGCGCAGCGGGTACCGGGCGAGCAGCTCCAGCACCTCGGGGGCGAGCGCGGCCGCCAGCCGGGACAGCGGCGGCAGGCCGGGGTCGCGCAGCGCGTCGGCGGCGGCGAGCACGTGCGCGCGGCCCTCCTTCTTCGGCACGCCGGCCGCGGCCTGCTCCAGCAGGCGGGCGCCCTCCTCCAGGACGAGCGCGGTGTCCATCCCGGCGGGGAGCTTGACCGACGCCGTCCTGCGCCAGGTGGCGATCGGGTCGCTCCACGCCTCGACCAGGTAGGACCAGCGGCCGGGCGCGGTCGGGGTGACGTGCGCGCCCCAGCGGTCGGTGCCCTCGGCGAGCTCGTGCATCGGGGTCCACGGGCCGCTGCGCCCGCGCGGGTCGCGCAGCACGACGTTGGCGTTGACGGCGTCGTGGCCCTCGCGGAACACGGTCGCGGTGACCAGGAAGGTCTCGCCGGCGACGGCCTTGGCCGGGCGGCGGCCGGAGTCGACGAGCGGGCTGACGTCCAGGACGGGGATGCGGCCGATCACGGTGTCGCTCTCTGTCTTTCGGGCGGCGGTCTTGCCGGCGGCGGTCTTGCGGGCGGGCGCCTTGCGCGGCGGGGCGTCGGCCTTCGCGGCGCCCGCCTTGGTGGCACCGGACCTCGCACCGGCCTTCGCACCGGCTTTCGCACCGGCCTTCGCGCCGTCCGCCTCCGGGGTGGCGGACGGTGCGGTGGACCCGGCGGTGGCGGTGCGGCGCGTGGTGGTGGTGCGCCTGCGCGGTGCCGTGGTCCGGCTCTCCGCGACCCCTGGTTGTCGGGCCGCTGCGGAGGACTCGGGCTCGGAGTGTTCGAGCGGGGAGGGGTGTTCGGACGAGGGCTGCCCGGGTGAGGCGTGCTCGGGTCCGGAGTGCGGGGGACGGGCCGCTCCGGCCGCCCTGGGCGCCGGCATCGCCGGATCCGTCCGAGTGTCAGAATCCGCCCGTCCGGCGGATTCCGCGACCGCTGCGTCGAGGGTGTCGGCCACCGGTGTGGACTGGTCCCGCGTGTCGCCGTGCATGCCAAGCTCCTGCCCGAGATCGGCGGCAGCTCCCGCCGGCGCCGGGGGGCGGGCCGGGGGAGTACCGGGAGGACTGCTGGGTGGGGAGGACGTGCGACCGAGAGCCTGCCCGCGCCGCCGTCCCCGGCAACCTGCCCGGCGCCCGCCCGGCCCGTGGGGGGACGCCCCGGAGCCCGCGCGCGTCCCGGCGCACGCCTCCGGGGGCACGCCCCTGGGCGACCCGGTCGACCCGTGAACGAGCCGACCGAGTACGAGGACACGCGTCGGAGCGCCGTGGGCGCCGAATGGGCTAAGGAGGACGAGGAACGATCAACGCGAAAAGGATTCGGACGTGCTGCTTCAAGGGGGGCGCCGCCCGTCGCCGCACTCCCCACAGCATCAACGACCTCGGTTCATACTCGCACCGCGGGCCGGACTTTCGCAGCGGTACGACAGTAGTTTCGGGCTTTGTCCGGAGCGGATGAGCGATCGGAAATGGGGTCGTTCCGCAGTGTTCACGCTTTGGTAGCGCGAGCCCCCGGAAAGTGCGCCTCGCGCGCCCCCCGTGCAGCCCAATGCGCCGAATGCGATCTCATCAATAGGCCGAACGGATGCCCAATAGCCCACTTGACGCACTGTCATGACGGCCGTCGGGGCTACGCTTCACGCCGTGAAGGCAATCCGCAGATTCACCGTCCGCACCGTCCTGCCCGAACAACTCCAGCCGTTGCACGAGCTGGCCCTCAACCTGCGCTGGTCCTGGCACCCCGAGACCAGGGACCTCTTCCGGTCCGTGGACCCGGAGGTCTGGGCCGCGACCGGCGAGGACCCGGTGCGGCTGCTCGGGGAGGTCCCGGCCGCCCGGCTCGCCGCGCTCGCCGCCGACCGGCGCTTCCTGCGCCGCCTCGGCGACCTCGCCGACGACCTGCGCGACTACCTCGCGGGCCCGCGCTGGTACCAGGCCCAGGAGGGCGGCGGCACCCCGCTGCCCGCCGCCGTCGCCTACTTCTCGCCCGAGTACGGCATCGCCGCCGCGCTGCCCCAGTACTCCGGCGGGCTCGGGATCCTGGCCGGCGACCACCTCAAGGCCGCCAGCGACCTCGGCGTCCCGATCATCGGCGTGGGGCTGTTCTACCGGCACGGCTACTTCCGGCAGTCCCTCGACCGGGACGGCTGGCAGCAGGAGCGCTACCCGCTGCTCGACCCGGACGAACTCGCGGTCAGCCTGCTCCGGGAGGCCGACGGCACCCCCTGCCGGGTCGACCTCGCCCTGCCCGGCGGCCGGACCCTCGCCGCGCACATCTGGAAGGCCCAGGTCGGCCGGGTCCCGCTGCTCCTCCTCGACTCCGACACCGAGGAGAACTCGCCCGCCGAACGCGACGTCACCGACCGCCTCTACGGCGGCGGCAGCGAGCACCGGCTGCTCCAGGAGATGCTCCTCGGCATCGGCGGCGTCCGGGCCGTGCGCGCCTACTGCCGCCTCACCGGCCACCCCGCCCCCGAGGTCTTCCACACCAACGAGGGCCACGCCGGCTTCCTCGGCGTCGAGCGGATCCGCGAACTCGTTGCCGCCGGCACGGCCGAGACCGACACCGCCGGGGCCGACGGCGCCGGTCCCGACTTCGCCGCCGCCCTGGAGTCCGTCCGGGCCGGCACCCTCTTCACCACCCACACGCCCGTCCCGGCCGGCATCGACCGCTTCGACCGCGAGCTCGTCGCCCGGCACTTCTCCGGCGACGCCGCCCTGCCCGGCGTCCCGGTCGAGCCGGTGCTCGCGCTCGGCGCCGAGACCTGGCCCGGCGGGGACCCGAAGCTCTTCAACATGGCCGCCATGGGCCTGCGGCTCGCCCAGCGCGCCAACGGCGTCTCCACGCTGCACGGCGAGGTCAGCCGGGCCATGTTCAACGGCCTGTGGCCCGGCTTCGACCCGGCCGAGGTCCCGATCACCTCCGTCACCAACGGCGTCCACGCCGCCACCTGGATCGACCCGGCCGTCGTGCGCCTCGGCGCCGCCGAGATCGGCGCCGACCGCGCCGAGGACGCCATGACCAACGGCGACGCCAAGCGCTGGACCGGCCTGGAGCGGATCGGCAACACCGAGATCTGGGACCTGCGCCGCAGCCTGCGCGCCCAGCTGGTCGACGAGGCCCGCCGCCGGCTGCGCACCTCCTGGCGCCAGCGCGGCGCGGGCGAGGCCGAGCTCGGCTGGGTCTCCTCGGTGCTCGACCCGGACGTCCTGACCATCGGCTTCGCCCGCCGGGTGCCCTCCTACAAGCGGCTCACCCTGATGCTGCGCGACCAGGACCGGCTGCGCTCCCTGCTCCTGCACCCGACCCGCCCGGTGCAGATCGTCGTCGCCGGCAAGGCCCACCCGGCCGACGACGGCGGCAAGCGGCTGATCCAGCAGATGGTCGCCTTCGCCGACGACCCGGCCGTCCGCCACCGGATCGTCTTCCTGCCGGACTACGACATGGCGATGGCCCAGCACCTCTACCCGGGCTGCGACGTCTGGCTGAACAACCCGCTGCGCCCGCTGGAGGCCTGCGGCACCTCCGGGATGAAGGCCGCGCTCAACGGCTGCCTCAACCTGTCCGTCCTGGACGGCTGGTGGGACGAGTGGTACGACGGCCAGAACGGCTGGGCGATCCCCACGGCGGACGACGCCGGCGGCGTGCTCGACCCGGAGAGCAGCGAGGCCGAGCGGCGCGACGACATCGAGGCGGCGGCGCTCTACGACCTGATCGAGGAGCAGGTCGCCGCGCGCTTCTACGACCGCGGCGCGGACGGGCTGCCGCACCGCTGGATCGCGATGGTCCGGCACACCCTGGTCACCCTCGGCCCCAAGGTGCTGGCCGGCCGGATGGTCCGCGAGTACGTCGAGCGGCTGTACGCCCCGGCGGCGCTCGCCCAGCGCGAGCTGG
Source organism: Kitasatospora sp. NPDC059747 (assembly GCF_042732955.1). Classification (NCBI taxonomy): domain Bacteria; kingdom Bacillati; phylum Actinomycetota; class Actinomycetes; order Kitasatosporales; family Streptomycetaceae; genus Kitasatospora; species Kitasatospora sp. NPDC059747. Next base: position 11,343 of record NZ_JBHWGV010000036.1, read on the forward strand.
CGGCCGGATCGGGCGAGGGCGCCCGCGAGCTGGCGGCCTGGAAGGCGAAGGTCCGCGAGGCCTGGCCGGCCGTCCGGGTCGAGCACGTCGAGGCGGACTGCCCGGCCGAGGCGCAGGAGCTCGGCAGCTCGCTGGCGCTGCGGGTGCAGGTCGCGCTCGGCGCGCTGTCGCCGGGCGACGTCGAGGTGCAGGTGGTGTCCGGCCGGGTGGACGAGACGGACGGCATCTCGGACGCCGGCCTGCTCGCGCTCAAGCCGGTCGGCGGCCCGGACCTGGACGGGCGGACGCGCTACGAGGGCTCGCTGGAGCTGTCCAGGACCGGTCCGTTCGGCTACACCGTCCGGGTGCTGCCGTCCCACCCGCGGCTGGCCTCCCCGGCGGAGCCGGGGCTGGTCGCCCTGCCCGCCGAGTCGGCCGGGATGGACGCGGGGCTACTGCGCTGAGGCGCTGCGCCGGGACGGGCTGGGCCGCGGCGGGGCGGCTCAGACCAGGCTGTCCCGCCAGGCCTGGTGCAGTTCGGCGAAGCGGCCGGCGCCGGCGATCAGCTCCTGCGGGCCGCCGTCCTCGACGATCCGGCCCTGGTCCATCACCAGGACGCGGTCGGCGATCTCCACGGTGGAGAGCCGGTGCGCGATGATCACGGCCGTCCGGCCCGCCAGCACCGTGCGCATGGCCCGCTGGACGGCCTGCTCGCCGGGGACGTCCAGCGAGCTGGTCGCCTCGTCCAGGATCAGCACCGCCGGGTCGGCCAGCAGGGCGCGGGCGAAGGCGACCAGCTGGCGCTGCCCGGCGGAGATCCGGCCGCCGCGCTTGCGCACGTCGGTGTCGAAGCCGTCCGGGAGCGCGGCGACGAACTCGTACGCGCCGATGTCCCGGGCGGCCTGTTCGACCTCCGCGCGGGTGGCGCCGGGGCGGCCGATCGCGATGTTCTCGGCGACGGTGCCGGAGAACAGGAAGGACTCCTGGGTCACCATGACCACCCCGCGCCGCAGTTCGGGGGTGGCGAGGTCGCGCAGGTCGACGCCGTCCAGCCGGATCCGGCCCTCGGTCGGGTCGTAGAAGCGGGCCAGCAGCTTGGCGACGGTCGACTTGCCCGCGCCGGTCGCGCCGACCACGGCCACCGTCTGTCCGGCGGGGATCACCAGGTCGAAGGGCGGCAGCACCTCCTTACCGGTGCGGTAGGCGAAGCGCGTCCCCTCGAAGGAGACCTCGCGGCCCTTGCCGGCCGCCCGCGGCAGTTCGGCGGGCTCGGCCGGCTCGGCGACGGTCGGCTCGTGGGCGAGCAGGCCGGCGATCTTCTCCAGCGCGGCGGCGGCCGACTGGTAGCTGTTGAGGAACATCGCGAGCTGGTCGATCGGGTCGAACAGGCGGCGCAGGTAGAGCAGGAAGGCGGTGAGGACGCCGAGTTCCAGCGTGCCGTCGACGACCAGCCGGCCGCCGAGCAGCACCACGCCGGCCGTCCAGACGTTGGCGGCGGTGCGGGAGAGGCCGACGTAGCGGGCGAGCTCCAGGAAGCCGTCGGCGGTCGCGGTGGCGGAGCGCTGGTTGACCACGGCGAAGGCCGCGTCGTTGGCCTTCTCGCGGCGGAAGGCCTGTACCGGGCGGATGCCGTTCATGGTCTCGGTGAAGCGGACGATCATCGAGGCGGCGGAGGTCCGCGAGCGGCGGTAGACCCGGCGCGAGCGGGTGCGGAAGGAGCGGGCGATCAGGCCGAGCGGCACCAGGGCGGCCAGTGAGGCCAGCCCGAGGCGCCAGTCCAGCACCATGAGCAGCACCGAGATGTAGCAGACCGACAGGAAGACGGTCAGCAGCTCCTGGAGGCCTTCGGAGAGCAGTTCGCGCAGCGCGTCGATGTCGCTGGTGGCGCGGGAGATGATCCGGCCGGAGGTGTAGCGCTCGTGGAAGTCCAGGCTGAGCCGCTGGGCGTGCCGGAAGATCCGGCCGCGCAGCTCCAGCAGGATGTCCTGGTTGACCCGGGCGCTGATCTTGATGAACACCCACTGCAGCAGCGGGCTGAGCAGGGCGAAGCACAGGTAGGCGGCGATCACCGCGATCAGCGGTCCGGCGTCGTTCCCGCGCAGCGCCGGGATGCCGCGGTCCATCGCCACCGCGACCAGCAGCGGGCCGGACTGCAGGGCGGCCTGCTGGACGAGGATCACCACCATCGCGACGGTGATCCGGGCCCGGTGCGGGCCGAGCAGCGAGCGCAGCAGCGCCCGGGGCGCGCCGGGCGGGACGGGGATGTCCTCCTCGTCGTCCGGGGGAGGCGCCAGCTCCTCCTCGGCGGCGGGGCCGGCGGGGTCGGCCGGTTCGACGGCGGGTTCGGCGGTGGTGGTCACCGGGAGGTGCTCCCCTCGGGGATCAGGGCGGCCTCGCCCGTCATCAGTTCGCGGTAGCGCGTGGAGGTGCGCAGCAGTTCCTGGTGGGTGCCGACGGCCTCGATCCGGCCGTCCGCGAGCACCGCGACCCGGTCGGCGAGCAGCACGGTGCTGGGGCGGTGGGCGACCACCAGGGCGGTGGTGCCGGCGAGGACCTCGCGCAGGGCGCGTTCGACCAGGGCCTCGGTGTGCACGTCGAGGGCGGACAGTGGGTCGTCGAGGACGAGGAAGGCCGGGTCGCCGACGACCGCGCGGGCCAGGGCGAGGCGCTGGCGCTGGCCGCCGGAGAGGCTCAGGCCCTGCTCGCCGACCTCGGTGTCCGCCCCGGCCGGGAGCTTGTCGACGAAGCCGGCCTGGGCGGTGGCGAGCGCGGAGCGCAGCCGGTCCTCGCCCGCGCCGGGGGCGCCCATCAGGACGTTCTCCCGGACGGTCGCCGAGAACAGGGTGGGCTCCTCGAAGGCCACCGCGACGAGCTCGCGCAGCCGCTCCCGGGGCAGGTCGCGGATGTCGCGGCCGTCCAGCGTGATGGTGCCGCCGGTGGCCTCGTACAGACGGGGGAGCAGGGCGGTGAGGGTGGTCTTGCCGCTGCCGGTGGCGCCGACCAGGGCCATCGTCTCGCCGCTGCGCACGTGCAGGTCGATGCCCCGGAGCAGGTCGGGGGTGCCGTCGGGGGCGTCGGGGTAGCGGAAGCGGACGCCGGTGAGGCGGATGCCGTCCGGGGTGGCGCCGAGGCCGGTGGCGGTGCCCGGGTCCTCCTCCTCGGGTTCGTCGAGGACCTCGAAGAAGCGGTCGGTGGCGGTGGCGGCCTCGTTGGCGTAGGCGAGCAGCCAGCCGAGGGACTCGACCGGCCAGCGCAGCGCGAGCGCGGTGGAGAGGAAGGCGACCAGGCTGCCGGCGCTGAGCTGGTCGTGGGCGACCAGGTAGGCGCCGACGGCGAGGGCGCAGCCGAGGGCGATCTCCGGCAGCCCGACGATCACCGCCCACAGGTTCGCCAGCAGGTGGGCCTTGTGCAGCTCGGTGCGGCGCAGCAGCCGGGACTGGGCGCGGAACCGCTCGTGCATCGAGCGGTGGCGGCCGAAGGCCTTGAGGACGCGGATGCCGAGGACGGACTCCTCGACGACGGTGGCGAGGTCGCCGTTGCGGTCCTGGGCGAGCCGGGAGGCGCCGGAGTAGCCGGACTCGAAGCGCCGGGTGAGCACGAACAGCGGTGGGGCGGGCAGCACGACGATCAGGGCGAGCCGCCAGTCCTGGGTGAACATCACCACCGTGCCGGCCAGGAACATCACCGAGTTGACGATGAGGAAGACCAGCGGGAAGGCCAGGAACAGCCGCATGGTGTACATGTCGGCGGTGGCCCGGGAGAGCAACTGGCCGGATCCCCACCGTTCGTGGAAGGAGACCGGCAGCCGCTGGAGCTTGGCGAAGAGGTCGCCGCGCATGGCCGTCTCCAGCCCGGCCAGCGGGCGGGCCAGGACCACCCGGCGGGTGTAGAACAGGCCGGCCTCGACCAGGCCGAGGAGCAGCAGCAGGCCGACCAGCGGCCACAGCCCGGCGAGGTCGCGCCGGGCCAGGGGTCCGTCCACGATCCGGCCGAGCACGATCGGCACGCCGAGGACGCTCAGCATGGCGAGCACGGCGGCCGTCACGGAGGTGGCGAGCCGGCGGCGGACGGCCCGGGCGTAGGGCCACAGGCGCAGCAGGGAGCGGACCGTGGAGCGGTGGGCGGTCCCGGGGGCGTCGGGTTGTCGGTTCTCGGCCATCGCCGTGAGGGTAGGCAGACCTCCCGTCATTTCTCACCAGGTTTTTCACCCCTGTCGGCGCGGTGCGGCGAGAACCGGCCACCCGTACGGGTGGGGCGGAGGCGTTCGACGGGGCGCACGTGTCGGTTCGTGCAGGGAGGAGTGCGTCGAGCGCCTCTTGCGAGCCCCTGCCGATCGGCCGATTACATCTCCTGACGGATGGTCACTGATGCGCGAGTGGTAGGAGATGCGACATGACGGTCGAGACCGAGCCGGGCCCCGCGGGGGGCGCCACGGTGGTGCAGGTGCGGACACAGCTCAGCCTCAGCACGGTGGCGGCGCGGAACCTGGCGACGACGACCAAGTCCGAGCCGCAGATGCAGGAGATCACCTCCCGGTGGCTGCTGCGGATGCTGCCCTGGGTACCGGTCCAGGCGGGTACGTACCGGGTCAACCGCCGCCTGAGCTACGCGACCGGGCGCGGCCGGGTGAGCTTCGCCAAGACCGGCACCTCGGTGAGCGTGATCGCCCCCTCGCTGCGCGAGGTGCCGGCGCTGCGCGGCTTCGAGGACGACGCCGTGCTGGAGGAGCTGGCCCGCCGGTTCGTGCAGCGGGACTTCGCCCCGGGCGACGTCCTGGTGCAGGAGGGGGCGCCGATCGAGGAGGTGTTCCTGCTCGCGCACGGCAAGGTCGACCGGCTCGGCACCGGCAAGTACGGCGAGCAGACGGTGGTCGGGACGCTCGCGGACGGCGACCACATCGGCGACGAGGCCCTCACCCGGGAGGACGGCACCTGGCCGTACACCGTGAAGGCGGCGACCGCGGGCGTCGCGATGGCGCTCTCGTGGCCGGTGTTCCAGGAGCTGGTCGACCGCTCGGACGCGCTGCGCGAGCAGCTGCTGGGCTTCGCGGCCGACGCCGCGCAGGCGCAGAACCCGCACGGCGAGGCGAACATCGACCTGTCGGCGGGCCACGAGGGCGAGTTCGAGCTGCCCGGCGCCTTCGTGGACTACGAACTGCGGCCGCGCGAGTTCGAGTTGAGCGTCGCGCAGACCGTCCTGAAGGTGCACACCAGGGTCGCCGACCTCTACAACCAGCCGATGAACCAGACCGAGCAGCAGCTGCGGCTGACCGTCCAGGCGCTGCGCGAGCGCCAGGAGCACGAGCTGATCAACAACCCCGACTTCGGGCTGCTGAGCAACACCGACTTCGACCAGCGCATCCAGACCCACTCCGGCCCGCCCACCCCGGACGACCTGGACGAGCTGCTCGCCATGCGCCGCGACACCGACTACCTGTTCGCCCCCTCGCGGGCGATCGCGGCGTTCGGGCGGGAGTGCAACAGGCGCGGCATCCACCCCGGCACCGTCGACGTCGCGGGCAAGCACCGGCCGACCTGGCGCGGGGTGCCGATCTTCCCGTGCGACAAGATCCCGGTGGCGGACACCGGCACCACGTCCTTCATCGCGATGCGCGTGGGCGAGGACAACCAGGGCGTCATCGGCCTCAACCAGATCGGCATCCCGGACGAGTACGAGCCCGGGCTGAACGTCCGGTTCATGGGCATCGACGAGAAGGCGATCGCGTCCTACCTGGTCAGCGCCTACTACTCGGCGGCGGTGCTGGTGCCGGACGCGATCGGCGTGCTGGAGAACGTCGAGGTGGGCCACGCGCGCGGCTGACGCGCGCCGGATCACTCCGGGGCGGGCGCGCGCAGCAGCTGGAGCGAGCGCCCGCCCAGCACGACGGCCCCCCGCGGGTGCGGTTCGCCGGTGCCCGGGGCCGCCGTGTCGACGACCGTCCCGTACGCGGCCTCCGGCGCGGCCCAGGGCTCGCCGGGGAGGGTGAAGACGACCGGTTCGTGGCCGGCGTTGAGGAGCAGCAGGAAACTGTCGTCGTGCGACGGCCGCCCGGCGCCGTCCCGTTCGGACATCGCGGCACCGGACAGCAGCATGCCGAGGCAGGCCGTCGGCGCGAACCAGTCGGCCTCGGTCATCTCCTTGCCGAGCGGCGTGAACCAGGCGAGGTCCGGCAGGCCGCCCGGGACGGCGGCCCGGCCGGAGAAGAACGCCCGCTGCCGCAGCACCGGGTGGGCGCGGCGCAGCCGCACCAGGCGGGCGGTCAGGTCGCACAGGTCCCGCCAGCCGGGCTCGCGCAGCAGGGACCAGTCCAGCCAGCTGACCTCGTTGTCCTGGCAGTAGGCGTTGTTGTTGCCGCCCTGGGTGCGGCCGAACTCGTCGCCGGCGGTGAGCATCGGCACGCCGGTGGAGAGCAGCAGCGTGGCCAGCAGGTTGCGCAGCTGGCGCAGCCGCAGGGCGGTGACGTCCGGGTCGCCGGTCTCGCCCTCGACGCCGTGGTTCCAGGAGCGGTTGTCGTCGGTGCCGTCCCGGTTGGCCTCGCCGTTGGCCTCGTTGTGCTTGCGGTCGTAGCTGACGAGGTCGCGCAGGGTGAAGCCGTCGTGCGCGGTGACGAAGTTGACGGAGGCGTACGGGCGCCGTCCGCCGCGCTGGTAGAGGTCGGAGGAGCCGGAGAGCCGGTAGCCGAGCTCACGGACGTCCGGGCGGGCGCCGCGCCAGAAGTCCCGGACGGTGTCCCGGTACTTGTCGTTCCACTCGGCCCACAGCGGGGGGAAGCCGCCGACCTGGTAGCCGCCCGGGCCGACGTCCCACGGCTCGGCGATCAGCTTGACCCGGCTGAGGAGGGGGTCCTGGGAGACGGCGGCGAGGAACGGGTGCTCCATGTCGACGCCGTCGCCGGCGCGGGCGAGGGCGGCGGCGAGGTCGAAGCGGAAGCCGTCCACGCCCATCTCGGTGACCCAGTACCGCAGCGAGTCGGTGATCAGCCGGATCACCTGCGGGCGCCGGGTGTCCAGGGTGTTGCCGCAGCCGGTGTAGTCGGCGTAGCCGCGCGGACGGTGCGGGGCGAGGCGGTAGTAGGCGGCGTTGTCGATGCCGCGCAGCGAGAGCGTGGGCCCGAGTTCGGCGCCCTCGGCGGTGTGGTTGAACACGACGTCGAGGATCACCTCGATCCCGGCGGCGTGCAGGGCGCGGACCATCCGCTTGAACTCGCCGACCTGGCCGCCGCGCGAGCCGGAGGCGGAGTAGCCGGCGTGCGGGGCGAAGAACCCGACGGTGTTGTAGCCCCAGTAGTTGGCCAGGCCGCGGGCCTGGAGGTGGTCCTCGCTGGCGTGCTGGTGGACCGGCAGCAGTTCGACGGCGGTGACGCCGAGGCGGGTCAGGTGGGCGACGGCGGCGGGGTGGGCCAGGCCCGCGTAGGTGCCGCGCAGGTGGGGCGGGACGTCGGGGTGGCGCATGGTGAAGCCGCGGACGTGCAGTTCGTAGAGGACGGTCTCGGCCCACGGGGTCTTCGGGCGGTGGTCGTCGTACCAGTCGTGGGGGGGGGGGGGGGGGGGGGGGGGGGCGCGCGGGGCGGGGGCGGGGCCGGGGTGCCGGGACGGGGTGGCGGGGGGGCGCGCGGGGCCCGT